>JAHFTZ010000003.1 GCA_023265355.1 Terriglobus sp. | reverse complement strand
AGCGTATCGAAGAGTTCCAGTGGCTGCACGATCGTGCCCGTCACCATGACAACGTGGGGCTCCGCTCGGAAGACATCCACAAGCTTGTCGCTCATAGGGGCGGAACTTACAGAGGAAATCGCGGACGTTCCCGGGGGACGCACCAGGATATCCGCACCGGTGCCTCGCGCGCGCCGCGCCGATTCA
Organism: Terriglobus sp.; assembly: GCA_023265355.1. Taxonomy (GTDB): domain Bacteria; phylum Acidobacteriota; class Terriglobia; order Terriglobales; family Acidobacteriaceae; genus Terriglobus. The sequence goes on along the minus strand of JAHFTZ010000003.1, from coordinate 20,151 downwards.
TGCAATGTGCCGTTGCTCACACCCACCAGCGTGAGGATCATCGTCACTTCCACAGCGATGGCCAAAATACTCAGGAGCGTACGAACAGGCCGATGACCGAGATTGGCAAATGTGAGTTTATTGAGCAAGACCTGTTCATTATAGAGAGGCGCATCGATTCTGCGCGATGAAAGAAGGGGCAGCACCGAAGTGCAACCCCCTCTTTAGAGTACGTTTCTTCGAAGTCTGGAACAGGACTACGACTCCTAACGACGGCTGAGCGTGAAAGCCATCGCCTGGAAGTCTCCTCGAAGATCGACATCGACCCCAAAGTTCATGAGATACGCTCCACTTGCAAAAGCAGGAGTGTTGGACGAGAGCTTTCCGGAGAGAGCCTTCAGGTCGTAGATCGCGTTCTCGTCGAGACCGCGGAGATGAATCCGAGGAAAGGGATAATTCTGCGTGCTCGAATGAAGAAAGGCGAAGGTAACTGCCTGCTTGCCATCGCGGGAGACGCTCTCAGTTACGGAGGCCTCTCCCTCTCTTGGCGACATCAATCGGTAGAGCGAACCGCGCTGTACCGTCTCCCGGATGCCCTTGTAGGCAGACACCATCTGCTTCGCCGTGGCAAAATCCTCCGGCTTCCATTCATTCAGATTTGCCCCGATGCCCAGCGAGCCCTGCATGGCGGAAAGGAAGCGGTAATCCAACGACACCGAACGGCGATTAACCCAGTTAGGAGAATCCGTAACCCAGGCCATCATCACACCAGGGGTGTAGGCGTAGGTAAAGCCCTCCTGCAGAAACAGGCGATCGTAGGCATCCGTATTGTCGGAGGGCCAAACCTCGTCCGTATAGCGCATTACACCCAGGTCAACACGACTTCCGCCGCCAGAGCAGCTTTCAAACTCGGTGTTGGGATGTTTCTTGCGCATCTGTTCCAGGATGTCGTAGAAGTTCCGCGTGAAGTCGACGTAGACATTTTTTTGCTCGCCCACGGGAACCGCTGGCCATCCCGGCTCTGCCCAGTTGCGGTTGTAGTCCCACTTGATAAAAGAGATATCGTTTTCCGTGAGCAGCTTATCGAGCCACTGGAGCACATAAGCATGCACGTCGGGACGAGCCAGGTTCAGCACGAGCTGATTTCTTCCCTCGGTCTGCGGGCGTCCCGGAAAGTTCAGAACCCAGTCAGGATGTTTGCGATACAGGTCGCTATCGGGATTGACCATCTCAGGCTCTACCCAAAGACCGAACTCCATGCCCAGTGCGTGCACCTTGTCAATGAGTGGCTTGAGACCGTGAGGAAACTTCTGCGGGTTGACGTTCCAGTCGCCCAGACCGGCATGGTCGTCCTTGCGCTGGCCGAACCAGCCATCGTCCATGACGAAGCGCTCCACCCCAAGGGTCGCAGCTTTTTCCGCAAGGGCCACCTGGCCGGGCTCGTCCACACGGAACTCCGTCGCCTCCCAGGAGTTATAGAGGACCGGGCGAAGCTTTGGCGTAGGCGCATGGGGAAGCACGCTATCCACTTCAAAGCGATGTAGAAGGCGTGATGCCTCGCCTGCGCCATGGCTTGAGTAGCCACCGTAGAAATAAGGTGTCTGGAAGCGATCCCCCTTTTTTACGAGATAGGAAAAATCAAAGGCGTTCGGTCCACCCGTAACGCGAACCTGCTGCATCGCATCCTGCTCAATAGCGATCTGCCATGAACCGCTCCAACCCAGCGCGCCGAACCAGACACTGCCCTCATCCTGATCCTTCGAAATGGCATGGTCGATCATGAACCACGGGTTGTTCTGCGCGCCCGTTGTCCCACGTCGGCTTTCGAGCACCGTCATGCCGCCGTTCACGGGTTGCTCCTGAAGATGCCACTCTCCTGCCCAGCGACCGGTGACATAGCGCAAACGATAATCCGTTCCACGAGGAAGGTTCCAGGTTCCGGAGGCCACCTGCTCGATGGTGAAAGGTGATCCGGTGCGATTCTCAATCTCTGCGGAACGACGGAGGATCCCCGTTTCGGCATCCATCCGGTACTGCAGCGTCACATAAACCTCGCGCGAGATGTCCTTCATCACGATGGCAAGCTCACCGTCACTCACCTTGTTCGAGACGTACTTGAGCACAAGATCGCGGTTGCCATCGGGAAAGGTGATCTTGAGATCCGGTTGCACATACAAAGCGCCGCCCCAACCGACGTACTCGTGTGGCGTCGTCGTCACAGGCGGGTCGAACGAAGCGTTGCCCTGTGAGGGACGAGCAGCGTCAAAGTGTTCCGTCGCGGGTAAGTGCTTGCCCCAGTAAAGGGTCTGGACCTGCTCGCTCCCATTTACTCCAATAACATACGTCACGTCGCCACCTTCGAGACGAAATACTCGCGTGGACGAATCGAACTGCACATGCGCAGGAGTTGTCTCTGCAAGCAGCGGAGAAGCAGCGAGAAGGAGACTACCGAAGGTTCCTACGGCGAAGAGGCGAACAAGATTTCTTTGTACAAAGCGATAAGACCGTTTCAAGACAGCTCCCGCACGTAGAGAATTTACATTCATTATGCGCACTTTCCATAAAGAGTGTGGAGCAGCAGAACAATGTCACGATCCGAATAAATTTATCCAATAAACCATTTGCCATGCAACCGGTTGCATGGCAAGATACACCCATGCCGCAAACAGGAGAGAACGCGTGGGACCGTTAGCCTGGATCGTCTTGGGGGCTTACTTCGTCCTGATGATCGGTGTCGGCTACTGGGCACGTAAAAAGGTCAAGACAGCCAGTGACTTTTTTACCGCGGGCGGCTCCATGCCCTGGTGGCTATCCGGGATATCGCACCATATGTCCGGGTACAGCTCTGCCGTCTTTGTGGGATACGCCGCGCTGGCCTACACCTCGGGCATTACGGTCTACTTCTGGTGGGCGTGTTCCATCGCCCTCGCGCTGGTGGCGGGACTCGGGATTTTTCCGGCAAAGTGGTCGAGAATGCGGCAGCGATTGAACGTCATCTCTCCACTCGAATACCTGAAGATCCGCTACAACCTGCCGACGCAGCAGTTGCTGGGATGGAGCGGAGCTCTCCTGAAGATCTTTGACGTGGGTGCAAAGTGGAGCGCCTCCGCGATTCTGCTCCACGCCTTCGCAAATGTACCTTTTTTCTGGGGAGTCCTTCTCACTGGTGGCGTCACCGTCGTTTATTCCGTGATGGGTGGCCTATGGGCCGACGCGCTGACCGACCTCAGTCAGTTTGTAATTCAGCTGGTTGCCGGTGTCTCCATGCTGGTGGCAGTGCTGCATCGTCTGGGCGGCGTGAGTTCGCTGTGGACGATGTGGCGGTGTCTTCCGGCGGAGCATGTGAAGCCGTTCCACGGGGACTACACCGTGGTCTTCGCGATGACTTATTTCTTTGTGAATCTCCTCTCCTACAACGGCGGAAGCTGGAGTTTGGCACAGCGCTTCATTGCTTCTTCCACGGGGAAAGACGCTCGCAAATCCTCCATGCTTTCGGCGTCGCTTTACCTGGTGTGGCCACCGGTGCTCTTCTTTCCCATGCTGGCCGCGCCGATCATCTTCCCGCACCTGCAGGATCCATCCGAGTCCTATGCTCTACTCACCAAAACGCTGTTGCCGTCGGGGTTGATCGGACTGGTGCTTGCAGGTTTGTTTGCGCACACGATGGCTATGACTTCGTCCGATGCGAACGCCGTCTCAGCGGTAATCGTGCGCGACATCGTTCCGGTGCTTCGTGGTGGAAGAGACAAGCTGAGAGATGCAACGCAGCTCTTGCTGGGCCGTGTCTCGACGTTCGGCTTCCTTACGCTCAGCATGATTCTGGCGCTCTTCGCTTCCCACTTCGGCGGTGTGATTGGGCTGGTGATTCTCTGGTATGGTGCGCTGATCGGGCCCATTGCTATTCCGATGCTGCTGGGCCTTCTGATGCCCTTCCGGCGCAGTGGGCCTGCGGCAGCCATCGCGTGCTGGGTGATGGGCGCTGCCACATTTGGATTGGCCAAGATCTTTCCACCAGCGCTGTGGCTCGGTATGCCGTCGCGCTACGATAATGCCATCGCCGTGGGTGCTCCCATGCTTGCGTCGTTCCTCACTTACGTGATCGTTGGCTACCTTGCGCCGCTGCATAGTGAGAGCTCAAAGTACTTCCTGCAGACACTGCAGGACGACATGCCCTCAGCCTGCGTTGAATCAACTCCTACAGAGAATGCCACCATTCGGAAAGTCGAAGCACAATGATCTCCAAGCCTGCATCCCTGAATACCTCCATGGACCTTCGCATTGAGCCAACACGAGACGCACTGGGCAAAGCGGCTGCAAAGGAGATCGCTCAGGCAATCCGCGAAGAGCTACTCACGAAGCCAATGCTGAGAATCATCTTTGCTGCTGCACCCAGCCAAAGCGAGATGCTGACTGCGCTCATGCGTGAGCCAGGAGTCGATTGGCAGCGCATCACGGCATTTCATATGGACGAGTACATCGGTCTTCACGACCGTGCTCCCCAGAGCTTTGCCAGGTGGCTGCGCGACGCGCTCTTCGATCGAGTTCCTCTGGCTGGCTATCACCTGATCGAGCCGGGCAATAACCCGAAGAAGGCCTGTGAAGACTATGCGAATAAGCTTGCAGAAGGTCCCATCGATCTGGTTCTTCTGGGTGTGGGCGTCAACGGGCATCTCGCGTTCAACGATCCTCCCGCAGATCTGCAGGACCCGTTGTTCGTAAAGGTGGTGGACCTGGACGATGCTTGCCGGCAGCAACAGGTGGACGATCAGTGTTTCGCCACCTTCGCGGATGTGCCTGCAAAGGCTATTTCTCTTACCGTGCCAACTCTGTTGCGAGGCGAGAGAATCTTTTGCTGTGTCCCGGGGCCTCTCAAGGCGAAGGCCGTGCGCGCGATGGTACAAGAACCTATCAGCGGAAACTGCCCTGCTACAGCACTGCGCACACATCCTCGCTGCACGGTCTATCTCGATCTTGAGTCGAGCGCAGAACTGGGTCGATGAGATTTTCTTTCGTATCCGTTTCGATCTTCGAAAGCTAAACTTCAACGTATGCGCACCATCAAGATGAATCCGAGCCCCACGATCAGCGATGTCGCAAAAGCGGCAGGGGTTTCTACAGCGACAGTCTCCCGCGCTTTCAGTCGACCCGAAATGCTGCGTGAGGAGACGGTAATCCAGGTTCGCTTCCACGCTACCAGGCTCGGCTATCTGCCAAATCTGGCGGCGCGCGCACTGAGCACGGGCAGGCAGGGAAACATTGCCATCGTTGTTCCCGATATCGCGAACCCGTTTTTCCCTCCCTTGCTCAAGGCTGCACAGACCGCCGCAGACTTAGCTGGGTACAGCGTTTTTCTGGGCGACTCAGATGAAGATCCGGAGAGAGAGCAGCGATTGGTGAACAAGCTGGTCATGCAGGTAGAAGGATTTATCCTCGCTTCTTCGCGAATGCCAAATAAGCAGATCCTCGAACTTTCAGAACGCCAGAGCGTCGTTCTCATCAATCGCGATACGCCCGGTCTGCCTCGCGTACTGATCGATACTGTCGCCGGGATTAATGCCGCAGTCGCGCATCTCGCGGAGTTAGGACATAGGAGTCTTGTGTACATCAGCGGACCCGCAGCTTCCTGGTCCGACCAGCAGCGGCGTTCGGCGGTGAGCAGCGCTGCTGTCCTCCACAAGATGAAACTCGAGTCGGTTCACGCCAGACATCCCAGCTTCGACGCGGGGAGAGAGATCACAAGCGCAGTGATCGGCATGGACGTGACGGCGGCGATTACCTTCGATGACTTCGTGGCCCACGGCCTGCTCGCCGGGCTTGCAGAGCAGGGTGTGGTCGTGCCCCGCGACTTCAGTGTGATCGGATGCGACGACGTACTGGGGGCCTCCACCTATCCAGCGCTCACAAGCGTCTCCGCGCGGTGCGATGAGGCCGGTCGCATGGCCGCAGACCTCTTAATGAGCAATCTACAGATGGACAAACGCGACGACACGCGTTGCCTGCTGGAGACGTGGCTGGTCGTGCGGGACACTACCGCCCCTGCTCCGGATTCCTCTCTTTCCAGGGCGAAGAAGAAAGCTCATCCAAAGAGTGCGATAGGAACCCCCGGTGTAATGCGCATGCGAAGCACTGTCTAAATTCATAGCCAACGAGTCCATCACAGTTGTGGCTTATCCGAAGCTCTATACTCGACAAACACCTTTGCTTCACAGCATCCTCGATTTCATTTTTTCTGGAGAGCCCCATGCTTCGCACGTCCCTGTCTGTTGCGCTTTTAGCTCTATCTGCCACATGCGGTTTCGCGCAACAACAGGCGCTCTCGCCGCACTCAATGTATGAGCCGCAAGCCGGGAAAATCGCAGCATCGCTCGCAGCCAGCACCAGCAAGTCGCCTGCAGACCTTCTGACCACTGGGGAAAAGACAGCATGGAAGCAGACCGCTCCCTACGCGGAGACGGTCGACATCATGCGTCGTATGGAACGGCGATCTCCTTATATGAAGGTGATTCAGTTCGGAACAACGCCCGAGGGACGCCCGATGTATGCCATGGTGGTTTCCTCTGACCGCGCCTTCACGCCCGCAGCAGCGGCGAAGACCGATAAGGCCGTCATCCTCATCCAAAGCGGAATTCACTCCGGTGAGATCGAGGGCAAGGACACTGCCCTCATGCTCGTTCGCGATATGGTCATCACTAAACTGCCTCATCAAGCGGACTGGTTAAAGAAGGCTATTTTTGTAGTCATCCCTGTCTTTAATATCGACGGGCATGAGTCGCGCAGCCCTTTCAATCGTCCCAATCAGAATGGGCCCGAAGTAGCAGGTACACGCGCCAACTCAGAGCTGCTTAATCTGAATCGTGATTACGTCAAGGCGGCGACTCCCGAGATGCGTGCGTGGCTGAAGCTCTATCACGCATGGATGCCCGACTTTATGTTCGACAACCACGTCACCGACGGCGCAGATTACCAGTACGACGTAACCTGGGATATGGCCCACCACGGCGACATCGGCGAACCCAGCAGAACGTGGGTCAATGGCAGGTTCATTCCGGAACTGAACCAGCGCATGGAAGCAACGGGCCATCTTGTCTCTCCCTATGGAGCGTTGCGCAAACTTCCTGACGGTAAACGTGAGTTTTTTGTAGAGGTCTTTTCCCCTCGCTATTCGCACTTATATACAGCAGCACTGAATCGTCCATGTCTTCTCGTGGAAACACACAGCCTTAAAAATGCGAAGACACGCGCATGGTCGAACTACGACATCATGACGCACTCGATCGATATCGTAACCGAAGACCCGCAGGCGCTTCGCTCTGCCGTTCGCGCGTCCGATGCAAAGTACGCAGCCATGGCAGGAGACCGCAATGCGGCTCCGGTCTATCTGGGGGGGAAGGTGAGCGAAGCCAGTCATCCTCTGGTTTACCACTCGCTCAAGACCGCACTCTTTGAATCGGAGATCACCGCAACGAAGGTAACGCAGTACACGGCGGAGAAGGACGACATACAGACCGTCACGCACGACGATATCGATACGACGGCAGAAGCGCAGGAGCCTCTTGGTTTCCTCATTCCCATCGCATGGAAAGAGATTGCAGACGAACTCGCTCTCCACGGCGTTCAAATGGAGCGCACGACGAAGTCTTTAGAACAGGAGTTTGAGACGTGGCGCTTCACCGATGTGAAGTACGCTCCAGCGGCCTTTGAAGGTGGAGTGATGGTCGACTACATACTTCATCCCGTTCGCGAGCGCATTCTGGTTCCAGCCGGATCGTATTGGGTTCCCATGCACCAGCAGCGCGCGCGTCTCATCATGGCGTTGCTGCATCCTGCGGCTCCAGACGCCCTCATCCGGTGGGGATTTGCCGGGTCGATCTTTCAGACGATGGGCCGCATAGGCGCTGCGCAATATCTGACGGTTCCAATTGCAAACAAGGTAGCCCAGGAGCAGCCTCAGCTCATGGACGAGTTCAAGAAAAAACTTAGCAGCGATCCTGCGTTCGCTGCCAATCCTCAGGCTCGCGTCGACTGGTGGATCTCGCGCTCCAATTATCAGCCCTCCGGTGTCAACCGGTATCCGGTGCTGCAGGTCTGGGAGAAAAACTGGTAGCTTTCGGATGGATTGCGCCGTGCAGGACAACGCACGAACCTTCCTGCTCTCCATGACATCCAACAGTTATGGCATCTACCCCCAATGGTCTTTTCTCTCCGCTCACGCAGCGCTCGGTGACCTTTCCTAACCGGATCGTCGTCTCGCCCATGTGCCAGTACAGCTACGCCGACGGGTTTTCGGACGACTGGCAGTTTGTGCATCTCGGCAGCCGCGCCGTCGGAGGAGCAGGTGTCGTCTTCACCGAAGCCGCGGCCGTCAGTCCTGAAGGCCGCATCACGCTCAGTGATCTTGGCATCTGGACGGATGCGCACATCGCTCCGCTCGCCAGGATTAGCGCCTTTGTGAAATCCCAGGGCGCTGTTCCAGCGATTCAACTTGCACACGCCGGACGCAAAGCGAGCATGGCGAAGCCTTGGGATGTACCTCTGCAAGAGGTTCCCATAAGCGAAGACGGCTGGCAGACGGTCGGGCCAACCACCGCTCGATTCTCCGCGACCTATCCGACGCCGTTGGCGCTCGATCGCACCGGGATGGACAAAGTAGTTAGAGACTTCGTCGCAGCTACGCAACGCGCCGAAGCCGCTGGCTTTCTTCTCGCAGAGGTCCACGCCGCCCACGGCTATCTCCTGCACGAGTTCCTCTCGCCGCTCTCCAACACGCGCACCGACGAATACGGTGGCAGCCTGGAGAACCGCGCGCGTTTCCCACTCGAAGTCATCCGTGCAGTCCGCGCTCATTTCCCCGCCGGTCTTCCGGTCTGGGTGCGTCTCTCCGTCACCGATTGGGTGGAAGCGTCAAGCGAAGTCCCGACGGGCGGCCTCACGGTGGAGGATTCTATCGCCTTCGCAAGGCTCCTGAAATCCGAGGGTATCGATCTTGTGGACTGCTCTTCCGGAGGGAATGACCCTCGCCAGCAGATTCCTGTGGGCGCAGGTTACCAGGTTACGTTCGCGGACCGTATTCGGCGCGAAGTCGATATCCCAACCGGTGCAGTCGGCATGATCACAGCTGCGGAGCAGGCGGATCAGATTATTCGCACGGGGCAGGCAGATGTTGTCCTGCTCGGTCGGGAACTTCTCCGCGATCCCTACTGGCCTCTGCGCGCCGCAGAGGTTCTTCACAAACCCGGCCAATGGCCCGTACAGTACGAACGTGCTGCCCACGGCAAGATCGAACGTCGCGAGCCGCTGCCCGCACTCATCGTCAACAACTCGTAAAAAATAACTCGTAGCAACTGAGGTCAAACATGCCCGTCGTTCGCACCTGCAGTCAATGCCAGCAAAAAAACCGCGTCTCGGCCAAACATCTTAGTGTGAGTGGCCGTTGTGGAGCGTGCAAATCCGAACTTCCTCCGATCGCTGAGCCGCTTGCAGCCGATACTGCGATGTTTGACGACATCGTTCAGAACGCCACGGTGCCTGTTCTTGTGGACTTCTGGGCGAGCTGGTGTGGTCCTTGCCGGAGCGCAGCTCCTGAGGTCGCGCGCACAGCTGCGGATATGGCGGGTAAAGCTATCGTCCTTAAAGTAGATACAGAAGCGCATCCTGAACTTTCAGCTCGCTATCAAGTGCGCAGCATTCCCAACTTTGTCGTACTGTCGGGCGGGCGCGCGGTATTTCAGCAGCCGGGGCTGGTAGGCCACGAACAGATGGAGCAGTGGCTTCGCACGGCTTCTGCGACCAGCGCCTAAAGAACGATTCGTTGATTGGGTAGCAGGGGGACCGTCCGCGCGCTGTGACCGGGAATCTTCAACGAAACCTTTTGAGCCTGTTCATGAATACCGAGCAGCGCCAACGGCTTCCCTGCTTTATCTGTAATCAGGCGCGCAGCGCCCGCATGCACGCTGCCAACGATATGGTTGTTCAATCGGAGTTCCGCACCCCGACTGCTGTACTTCACCTCCGCAACGCGGCCAGCATCGGTGGCGATGCGGAAGTGAGAGGCTTCTGCGGCCGGGTGGCCGGGGCGGATGTTCCACTGCAACTCCTCCGCCTCTTCGCAAACACCGGCGAGACGCCATGTGTACTCCATCATGACCAGCGACGCCGGTGAGTAGCCGGGCATATCCTGCTTTGTGAACTCGCCATTGAGCGGATCAAGTTGCTGGCGGAAGGTCATGTCACGCTGCAGCGCTTCGCACCAGCGATCCATCATGACACCGAACTCTGCGGCACGACCGTAGTGATCGAACCAGCGCACAGCGCGCAATGCGGTCAAGGCCTGCGAAGCGCCTCCCCAGGAGTTTCTTGGAATGGGACGCACGAACTGAGGATCATCCAGTGCAACGGACGGCAAGGGAAAAGTAGCCCAGAAGGCGTTCGGGTTATGGATCTGGCGTATCCAAAGTTCGTCAAAGAGCCTTTGGTCCACCACATGTTCCCCGCACATCCGGCTGAGGATATCGGAACGAACCTTGACGAAGCGGTTTTCCGCATCGAGATCGTAGAACGCCGCATCTTCTGGCACATAAAGTTTGGAGAGGATGAGTTCTCGCATCTCTCCGGCACTGTCGATCCAGCGCTGCGACTCTGCTGTTTCCCCCAGAGCATGCGCCATCGCCGAGAGCGCGAGGCGACCGCCATACACCGTGGCGGATAGATCCGGGCAGAGGCGCGGAAGACCCGGAATCTTTGGATATCTCCGGGCGTCCTTATCCGGACACTGGGGTGGAACGCCCCTCCACCTGGGACTGTTGTCGTGCCCTGTGTCGTACGTGCAGAAGCCTTCAACCAGGCCAGTGGCGCGGGTGTTACGGAACTTTGCAAGCCACGCATCCCAGCGCGAGCAGGACGTATAAGCCGTGCGAAGTAACTCGTCATCGCCCGTCACCCGCGCAAGCTCCCATGCGGTAGCAGCGATCGGAACGACCATCTGGATCTGTCCGAAGCCCGTCTCCGTCAGCTTGTTATTTGCGGGAAGCTGCCCATCCGGACGCTGCAAGGCGAAGAACGTCATGTGGCTGTTGCGTGCGACGTCCGGGCGAAAGTGGCGATAGACGAGCGACTCATGCGGTCCACACTCCTGCCAGATCCCTGCGTAGCTTGCGCCCTCGATGAGAATCGGCTTGTCGAACTTTGGCATGACCTGCACATTGTGTGCGAGAACGTCCAACGCTTTGTCGTACGCGTCCTGCCAGCGCCGATTGGCGGTGCGGAACTCCGGTGCCGATTTGGCGAAACCGAACGCCTCCCCCTGAGCGGAACGTCGAGCCAGCACCGCCAGAGATGCCGCACCGCCTTCCACGAAGGCGCGCCTGCTTAGTTTGTGAGACAGGTCAGGGCCACCTCTCCGCACGGCATTGGCCATCCAAGTACCTCCGTAAAGATCGTAATCCTCGATAGAACTCGGAGATCGTCGTCCAGAACAACGACCTAATTAGAGCAAATAAAATCTGCCCTTTGTGGACAGCGTACACTTCCTCTGGTACGTTGTTGTGGACGGCGCACACAAGCCGAAGCGAGGGAGGAAGTATGAGCACAACCACGGCACCAATCACATCTACGCCGATGCAGGCGAAGACCGGCGATTTTGTTTGGCACGAACTCAGAACGACCGACGCTCAAGGGGCAGAAGACTTCTACACGCACATCGTCGGCTGGAGGGCGAAAGGTTCCGGAGATCCTGGGGGTATGCCCTACACGCTTCTCTGCACAGGAGATCGAGAGGCCGTAGGCCTGATGGAGATTACACCTGCCCTGTCCGCCGGTGGCATGAAACCAGAGTGGGTTGGATTCGTTGGTGTCGACAATGTGGATGCCTGCGCGGATCGACTGGAGCAGGCGGGCGGCAAGATGCACTGCACTCCCATGGATATTCCAGGCGTCGGACGTTTCGTCCCCGTGAAAGATCCTCAAGGCGCTGATTTCCTTTTATTCAAAGGGTCGCTCGATGCCGCACCGCATAGGCCTCCTGAGGGCACCCCCGGTACGGTCGGCTGGAATGAGCTTTCCGCCAATGACGGCGAGGAGGCATGGTCCTTCTACTCCGCACTCTTTGGCTGGAAGGAAGACCGCATCATGGACATGGGCCCGATGGGCGTCTACAGAATTTTCAGCAATGGCGGAAACTCCATCGGCGGTATGATGACGCGCGATCCTTCACAATCGTCGAAGCCGATGTGGCTCTACTACTTCAATGTTGGCGATATCGACGCGGCCGTAGCGCGAATTGGGGAGAAGCAGGGCGTGATTCTGATGGGACCGCACGAAGTTCCCGGACCGATGTGGATCGTCGTTGGAACCGATCCGCAGGGAGCGATGTTCGCCCTCGTCGGCACTCGAGAGACCAGCAAATAGTCGAAACGAGTCTGTCAAAAGATCCTTTTTGCCGAATGTTCTTCCAAACTCGTTGAGAATGCAATGGCGCGTGCTGCTCCACACCCAGCCGCGCCAATCCATTCTTTTAGGTTTATGGCTTTTTCGTCTTCGGTGCTGCCTTCACAGCCGACTTCTTGGACGCGCTTTTTCTGGGAGCGGGCTTCGTCTCTGCCTCTTTAGCTTCAGCAACAGCGGGCTTTTTGAGAACCACCTTTTCGACAGCAGGCGGAACCTCCGGCGGAACTTCCGGCAAAGCTGAAAGAGTTTCAGCTAGTTTCTTGACCACACGCTTCTTCGCAACCTGCTTTTCTGCTGCTTCTTTTTTTGCTGCAGCTTTGGCTGGCGCTTTCTTTGTTGCGGTGGAGGAGGTCGTTGCGGTTGAAGAGATCTTTGAGGCGGCTTTCTTCGTTGTGGCGACCGGTTTAGCCGTCAAGAGTTTCACCATTGCATCGTAGCGATAGCCCGTCGATTGTGCAGCCGCGAGAACTTCCGCGGCAAACCCTGGATTGGCCACAGTTCCTGTTGGCTGGACTTGTGCAACCAAGGTAAGCCACTGCAGAAGCTGCTGCAGCGCCTCGTGGTTCACGTAGCGAACCCCCTCGTGTTCGTTCACTGCGGCAAGCCACTGCACGTCGCCCTCGGCCCAGAATGCGGCGGATTGCAGATCGCGGTTCGAGAGCGCGAGATGCACGCGAGCCACCATGCGCCAGGCATCCTCGCTTTGCATGCCGATCTCCGAAAAGATCTCTGCGAGGGATGGCCGGAGCTGCAGTCGATCAATAACGTTGCCATGCGGCCCCGACAGGCTACGCAGAAGCGCTACAGAGAGCAGCGGAGACCACATGCTTTCGAGTGGAGGATGCACTGACAGAACGGGGGCAGCCTTTGCCGCAGCCATCGCCTTCACCACCTGAAGAGCCAGCGCGGACGTGGCAGCAATGTAAGAGTCTGCCGTTAGCGTCGTATCGTGCCCTTCCAACTCAGACCAGCGATCGAAGACTTCTCTCGCGCGCCATCCCCAAGCCTGCACGGCATCCGCTTCAGATGCTGCGCCTTCCTTCTCTTCCGGCGCCAGTACATGGATCGCATCCCAGGCGACTGCTCGGCGAATCGCGCCGTGCAATGGTTGCAGACGGAGCCGTACCAACGCCTCGTCGAGGCTGTGCACACCCGCGCCGTTGAGTCCATCGCAGAGCCGATCCCACGGCTGCTCAGCCGTAGAACGCAGCTCCCGCCAGTGCAGCAGAACAGCGTACTGATACCCACGAAGGTTCAGCGTGAGACCGTTGTCTCGTAAAGCGTCTGCGCGCCGCAGGTATTCCAGCCCCGTCGCCGTGTCGCGATAAGCAAGGAAGAAACCGTCCCCCTCCGGTAGAGCCAGCGCATCCTTCAACGAACGCTGCCATAGGTCGCCAGTCCACTTATTCATCGAGGCGACCGACACGTGTACAGTGCCACGCGTGCTGCCGTAGCCGTTGTTGTACAGAATCAACGCCCGTTCCTGTCCCAGTCGGTTCGTGTAGGCGAAGACATTTTCATCCACTGCGCCGTTCTCGGTCCAGAAATCGAAGAAGACAAAGTTCTCGCTTTCGGCAAACAGTGCGCGATTCTTCAGCAGTGGCGCAATCTCTTTCGTGTGGCGAGCCACGAGATCATCATTCGGCCACTCGTCCATCTTGGCCTGCTTGTACTCCATGCCGTATTTTTCGGTATAACCTTCGATCTGCCCGTGTCCGAACATCGGCAGACCCGGGATGGTCGCCATCATCGTCGCCACGCCGAAGTATTTGTCGCCGGAGCCGAACTGGTCGATCGCTGTCCGCTCGTCCGGGTTGGACATGAAGTTGACATAGCGCTTCAGGATGTCCGGATCAAACTCAATCGTCTTCTTCAGATAACTGCGGTAAGCCGCGTTCTCTTCATCGCGCAACATCACCATAAACGCCGAGTTATAGACGCGGTGCATACCCAGCGTCCGCACGAAGTAGCCTTCAAGCAGCCAGAACGCTTCCGCAAGCAACAACGTTCCCGGCACCTCCGCCTGCACTCGATCCACCACCTCGCGCCAGAACTCATTCGGCATAATGCGGTCGAACTCTTCCTGTGTCATCGCATCTTCCGCGCGTGAAGGAATCGATCCGCCTACACCGGGCAGCGGAAACCACAGGCGCTGCACGTGCCGCTTTGCCAGCACCATCGCCGCATCGAAGCGAATGATTGGGAAGCGCCGCGCGACATCGAGAATTACCTGAATCACATGCTCTCGCACTGCAGCCTGCGAATAATCGAGTTGCGCCGTGTCGTTCCAGGCGAAGGTCGTGCCATCGTTGCCGTGGTAGATGAACTCCGTGCGTCCATGGCCGTCGCGATAGCGCATGCGATAGACCACGGCGGCATCGGTACGGTCATAGTAGTGGTCTTCAATTTTGATCTCGACACGTGGGTCAGCCGAAACATCGGGACCTTCGAAGCTGTACACCGGATAGGGACTCTCGTTACGACGTAAGAACCACTCCGGATGCTCGATGACCCAGGTTGAATCAAGCCCCATGTGGTTCGGTACCATATCGCTGGCCAGCCGCAGACCTACGCTCTGCGCAGCAGCGTGCAGGCGGGCGTAGGCTTCCTCGCCGCCCAGATCCTCGGCGATCCGGTAATCCATCAATGAGTAAGCCGATGCGACTGCATCCGCCTGCCCAAACAAACGCTTGATCGTCTGCGATGCCTTACTGCGTTCCCAGAGACCGATGAGCCAAAGACCAGTCACGCCACGGTCGCGCAGCAACTGCAGCTCTTCCATCGGTATCTGATCAAGCCGGTAGATATGGCGGCCATATTTCTTGGAGAGCTGCTCCAGCCAGACATACGTACTCTTCGCCATCAACACTACGGTGGGCATCCATGCGTCATCCGAAGAGAACGCCTCATATTCGTTCAGCGGTGCCTGGTAGTCGTGCGCGTACTGCCCGTCCGCGAGTCCACCCTGGCGGGTCCGGAGACGTTTCCGCCGTACTACCGTCCCGTCGTCACGGACAGTCTCTTCCCAATACTCTTCGTAGCCGATGTACTCATTGCCCGAGAAACCTTCCTTGCCACCGAACTCAACCGGCTTGTGCTGCCGCATGCCGCGATCATGCGGATTGAACTGCATCCAGATCGCAATCTCTTCTCCACGCAGTACATCCACGGCGAGCAGCGTTCGCTTGAGTGCATTGCCTAGATCCGGCCCAAGGAGAACGATCCAGTTTTCGCGGATGAAATCGAGCTGCCCACTCAGGGAATCGGGTGAAGCTTCCATCGGCGCACGAAGCGCCTTCAGCAGGGTCTTCGTTTCGGGACTGAACTCGACACGGGTTTCAAAGTACACATCGATATCTGCAGCAAACTTTTGATACACCGGTACACCGGTCTTCAGAGTGCTGTCGTCAAAGAGCGGCTTGAAGGGTCTGAATGCGGGATTCTGATTTGCCAGCCAGAGCAGGAGAAGTTCTTCAAGAGCAGCCTCTCGGTTGGACACACCTTCATTCGATCCAGCGAGCCATTCTTTTTCTGTGATCTGGCCGGTGTAAATCGCTACGTTTGGAAAGCTCTCCGTGAACGAAAGCAGAAGCTCGTCCAGCTCCTCAGGAGATGTGCGATTTCCGAACCACTTGAGAGCATCCGCCAGCACTGCGGGATCCTGCACCGTGCGATAGCGCTCGATGATCACATGAGACAATTCATCGATCAGCCCCATGGCAAAGAGCTGTCCCGCATGCACGATGGCGGAGAAATCCTGCTCTGAACTCGACCCACTTAGCGCCGCACGCTCCTCGTTCATCTGCTGAGCCAGACGGCGGCTCGCCGCCACGTTTCCGAAGATTACGTTGCCGGTATAGGAGAAGAGCAGATCGCTAAGCTCGAACTTATCCCGCAAAGCACGTGCAATATGAAATTCCATCGTTCCCGAATACCCCGCAAAATGAGTAGCAGACTGGCCGCTCGTCTCTACTCTAAAGGTTCCAGGTCTTTCCCGGGCGTTCTATGGACGACACTTCAAGAAAACCGGGTTGTGATGCCCTTTTTCGAACACTTCATACTTCCGCGATGCATAAAGACCGCGCAAGGATGTATCAAATCGCACGTCTACTCCATGCCATTTTTGCTATCGAGCTCGGTCAGTAGTTTGCAAGGCGACCTCTTCGAATCACCACAGAAAATCGACGACTGGAAGTTCTTTGGAGAAGTCTTGAGAGGAACGAGCCCAAATAGTTTCGTTGCGAAGAGTCACTTGCGTAAGCTTACCTGTGTCCATCGGTACCTTGGCGACGAAAGAATCTTGAAGAGGGAAGCCCGCCGGTTCGTCGGGAGAGAGCTTCCCGTCGATCTGAACGGCGTCGCGCTCACGGGAGAAGTACCCCTGCGATCGAGCGATCAGGATCTGGCTTTGGTGCGCTGAAGAACTGGATCGCGCTGTAGGAGGCACGGCCATCAAGCGCAGGTTAAGCAGCGTGGTAGAGCGCGGAATAGGTGCTTTGTAGAAATGAATATGGCGTCCCTGATACTCCAGGTCGAAGTCGTACTCCTGGGCCGAGGCAGCTTGAAAGGGACCCCACTTGCCATCCTCTTTCGTCGTAACTTCATAAGCGGGAGTTGCACTCTCGATCCCTTTTGCAGCATCGATGGGATAGATGCTGAGGTGTGCGCCGGCCACAGGAAGATTCGTGAATGCCCCGTTCTCAAAGCCCGTGATCATACCGGAGACGGTGGGATGCTCCTCGGGTATCACAGACAGGTGTTGAGGCGGTGCTCCTGTGATGAACTTGTACATCTCTGCGAAGGCTGGCGGGTAGAAGGCCAGTTCCCGATGATCAAGGCTGGGGAGCACAATATTATTAGCTCCACGCAATGCCGGACCTTCGAAGGTGACGTTTGTAGCCATCTGCGGCGTACCGAAGGCGATGCCCGTCGGCTGAGCGTATTTATCGAGCCTGTCGCTGCGGAGAGTCATCATCCTGACGCCAGCGACCACCTCCGAACCATCAGGAGATGCGCCGTTGAGAGCCGTAAGGAAATTGCCCTTACCGTTGAACTCCCCGCCCACATTCCTGTCCGTTGCCAGAATACCGTGGTTCGGCGTGCCCGAGAGTATGGCGCAGGTTACGTTCCCGCTGCCACCATGCAAGAGGTAGTTGCGGATGGTGAGACCACCTCGGCTGCTGCCGACGAGAGCAACCTTCTGTGCGTGAGCCTCTATGAGTACGCGTGTCACAAACGCGCTGAGTTCTGCGGCCTCGTCCGTCGTAGAGGAACGATTGGCCTCATCCCGCGTATCGTCTGCGCGCGAATTTGGATGGGGAAAGCGTACGGCGAAGAGCCTGTCTGCCGGATAGCCGTTGCTTTCAAAAAGCCAAAGAACGCCCACCCATTTTGCGGCATCATCCCCATTACCATGAACGAAGATAATTGGGACTCGGGCGTTGGATTCCGACTGGGCCTGGAGTGCGGCTACCCCTAAAAAAACAAGTACGACAAGCGTCCGTCCGATCCCTCTGAAGGTCATGAGAATTGCACCTTAACTACGACAAAGATGGCGTTCAAGATGTTTCTGTCGGGCAAAGTCACGTTGGGATGATTCACAGTTAAGCCTCAGGGTGGAAGAGTATCCGGAACCTTTCGGAATGACAAAATTTTCTGTGCGTCCGCGCATCCAGGGGTCTTGGCGAGGCTTCTTTAGGACCAAGGGTGTGCGACGCCGGGCGGAAATGTGCGCATAGGTTGTCATACCTGCTACTCTGACGCGCATGATTACGCATGGGCCGCTTTTCCGAAATATTAAAAGAAGCAACGAATTTCGTAATTTTGTTGTCCGCGGCGACTGGTATTTCGGCGAGGCACCTTCTTACCGCAGACTGCTCACGGGCGCAGTCTTCGACGTTACTGCAGAGCACCATGCCTCCATTGGCTACCTCCTGCTCGCCGGAAGATCTTCCAGCGCGCAGGCCTTACTTCGCCCGCTCGTAGAAACCGCTCTGCGCATGATGTGGTTGATGAAATGTCCGGATTCTCGGATCGAAGCGATCAAGAACAAGCGTGGGAAAAGAGATGGATGGTTGGATCTCTCACATACGATCACCGAGATCGAAAGCTTGTACCGAAGTGAAAAGTTTTTGAAAAAGTACTTTCCAAATACTGATTTCCTCGACGACTTGACCCACGGCGGCATGGGATTGGCGATAGGAAAACTTGCAGCTCTGCTTGATTCCCAGAAAGAGTCTTTTGAGTCCGATGCGAATTTCTGCATCTTTACGGCAGACAGGACGCTTGTTCTGATGGCTCTTACCTACTTTACGAATGTTGGGAATAAGGCGCATGCGGATGCTCTGAGCGCTTATTACACGTCCGTATATGAAGAATTCGAGCACGTGCTTGTGGGATAGATAGAGGACCGCACTCTCAAGTGAGATGGATTACTTGGGTGAGTAAAAAAGTCATGCCAACCTCATCACCCACCGGGATTTGCGTTAATTTATTGATTACACTTCATCATTATCATGATGAAGCTAAGCTAAGCCATCGATTACCGAAGACTGTTCCTTCTGGATTCCTCTGAGCAGGCAAGACGACCTTACTCAATCATGTTTTGAATAACCGTCCTGGCATGCGGGTGGCGGTTCATCGTAAACGATATGAGCGAGATCAACATCGATTCTCAACTGATCGCGCAGAGCGGCGCGCAACTCAGCCGAACAGAAGAAAGCTGATCGAAATGACGAACGGCTGCATCTGCTGCACGCTTCGTGACGATCTGCTCCAGGAAGTTTCTCGCCTGGCCAGAGAGGGTCGATTCGACTATCTCCTCATCGAATCGACCGGCATCTCTGAGCCTCTTCCCGTCGCAGCGATCTTCACCTTCGTAGATGAAACCGGGCAGTCCCTCTCCGAGGTTGCAAGGCTAGACAAGATGGTCACGCTGATCGACGCAGCTAAGCTCCTTGTTGCTTGCGGATGCCTGGCTTACTTTGGCAAGACATTTAGATCAGTATTGCGAAAGACATCCGTTGCCCAAAAAGTTAGCCGAAGCAGCTGTGGAGAGTTAGCGGACTCATTTTTATGTCGACGGTTGTTGGATCTTTTGCGCACTTGATGTAAGATTCGGCCATGCGATCTTCATGGGCCTCCGACCGTTTATTCCGTGAAGACTGCTGTCCCTGTTGTTGTTGCCGATGAGCTCTCCGCTCCTCCAATAGCAATTAAGCGCGTTTTACGCGTTTTTTTGATTTCCATCCAGAGACTCAAGCAGCGCCCCCCAAGCTCGCGCCACCGCGTAGCGCCTGCACATTTCCTGCACGAGGAACCCCCATGCAATTGCATACTCCAGAAGGCCGTCGCCATACGCGATCTTTCCTTTTTCGCTTCCTAAGCCTGGCCTTCGCGCCTGTTTTGTTTGTGGCGATAACGTCCACACTGTTTGCGCAGGTCGATACCGGATCTCTTGCGGGAACGGTCACCGATGGAACGGGAGCCGTGATTCCGGCGGCGGACCTGCTCTTGCGTGAAGAGGCGACCGGCGTGACCGCGCGGTTACAAACAGGCAACGATGGCAGCTTTAATTTCAGCCCGCTTAAGCTCGGGGTTTACACGCTCACTGTCACGCACGACGGCTTCAAGCAAAGCGTGATCGATCACCTGCAAGTCACCATTCAGTCCCGGCTCGAAGTGAAGCCGCATCTTGAAGTGGGATCGGCGGGTGAGGTGGTTCAGGTTTCG
>JAHFTZ010000174.1 GCA_023265355.1 Terriglobus sp. | reverse complement strand
CCAACAATGGCGGCTCCGTTTGGGGCAGCGCGACGGGGCTGCTGATTAGCTGGCAGCCGTTCGATTTCGGCCTGCGCCACGCCAATGTGCAGTCAGCGATTGCGGCGAAAGATAGGGCAGACGCAACGGCAAAAAGAACACAACTCGAAGTATCGACGGCAGCGGCAGACGCCTATCTGACTGTACTTGTTGCGATGCGGGCGAAGGCAGCGGCTCAAGCTGCGGTAGACAACTGGGAGACTCTTCGTGTGAGCGTCCATGCCCTGACATCCGCACAACTCCGCCCCGGCGCGGATGAGTCGAGGATTGAAGCGGAGAAAGCCGCCGCTAAGACGCAGCTTGCACTCGCTGACGAAGCCGTGGAAATGAGCAAGGCCACCCTTGCAAAGTTTCTTATGAAACCAGAAGTCGCCGGTCCTGAATTGGCCTCAACGCATCTTCTCGAAGAGCTTCCGGCGAACAGCGACGATGGTCTGCCTTTCCAACCGTCCGCTAACCCAATCATGGCGGAGCAAACGGCCTCGGTTGCGCAGTCTGCAGCTCAACTCCATGCGACCGAACGGAGCTGGGTACCGCAGTTCAACTTGGAAGGCGCTGCCTATGCCCGTGGAACGGGCGCGGAAACAAACGGACAACGGCTCTCGGGAGCGAACGGCCTTGCTCCCAATGTTGGCAACTATGCAGTCGGAGTCAATGTCACTTTCCCGTTCATGGACTTTGCCAGTATCCACGCTCGTTCTGCTTCGCAGGTCTTATCCCTAAAAGCGGCCGAAGCCCATGAACAACTCGCTGGTCGCGAATTACAGGAACAGTTCGCGCAAGCAACCGCTGTTCTTCGCGCGAGCCGCGCCATTGCAGAGAACACTCCTGTTGCGTTGTCCGCTGCAAAAGCTACGCTTGCACAAGCCAATGCCCGTTACAAAGCTGGCCTCTCGTCGATTGACGAAGTGGCTCAGGCACAGAGGCTTGGGGTCCAAGCTGAGATTGACGATACGATTGCCCGCTTGAATGTTTGGCGTGCTCTTCTTCATCTGCAAGCGGTTCGAGGCGACCTTCAGCCTTTTCTACAAGCGGCGAGCCGATAGCGAACAGGGGAGATAGATTCACATGCGTCTTGTACTGGCAGCTCTAACTCGACCGCTTACGCTTATCGTGGCGCTCATTGCGATCCTGGCTGGCTTCTTCATGGCGGTGGGGCGAATGCGGATGGACATCTTCCCGCAAGTTGGAAATCCGGTCATCTACGTCGCACAGCCATATGGCGGAATGAACCCCGCCCAGATGGAAGGCTTCCTCACCTATTACTACGAATACCACTTCCTCTACATCACCGGAATCGAGTCCGTAGATAGCAAGAGCATTCAGGGTGCCGCCCTGATGAAGTTGAGCTTTCGTGAAGGCACGAACATGGAGCAGGCAATGGCCGAGACGGTCGGCTATGTGAATCGCGCTCGCGCTTTCATGCCGCCAGGAACTGTTCCTCCTTTCATCACACGTTTCGATCCCGGAAGCGTAGCCGTCGGGTTGCTGCTGTTTAGCAGTTCCACACATACGCAGGGAGAGTTGCAGAACATCGCCCTCAACCAGGTTCGACCGTTGTTTGCGGCGCTGCCGGGAGTCTCGGCACCTCCGCCCTTCGGGGGCAATCAGAGGACGATTGTTGTCACTCTTGATCCTGACAAGCTGAAGCAATACGGCGTGTCACCGGAACAGGCAATTTCCGCTGTAAGCACTGGAACGGTCGTTGCGCCTTCTGGGAACCTCTATGACGGCACACTTAACCGGATTGTCCGGACGAATGCGACCCTCGGGCCTGAGCTGAACGACCTGATGGCTACGCCCATCCATCCGCATTCGGGTACGAACGTCTATCTCCGTGACATCGGCACGATAGAGAACGGCACCGACATTGTGACGGCCTACGCTCACGTCGATGGGAAGCGGACCGTTTATATCCCGGTGACAAAGCGATCGGATGCCTCCACCCTCGCCGTGATTCAAGCGGTGAAGGCAGCAATCCCGGGCTTCAAGAAGGTCATGCCGGATGACGTGGACGTGCAACTCGCGTTCGATCAGTCGGGCTATGTTTCAAACGCCATCAATGGTCTTGTCCGAGAGGCAATTCTCGGCGCGGTACTGACCGGCTTCGTCGTACTTCTGTTCCTGCGCGACTGGCGCAGCTCCCTGATCGTGGTCGCAAACATTCCGTTCGCGCTTGCCGGGGCCGTGCTTCTCCTATGGGCTACCGGACAGACGATCAACATCATGACGCTCGGGGGACTCGCCCTTGCGGTCGGCATTCTTGTGGACGAAGCGACGGTTGAAATCGAAAACATCCACACCCAACTGCTACCGGGTGTCTCTCGCGCCAAAGCTGTCCTTGAAGCCTGCCGTCGCACGGTTACTGCCCGACTGCTTTCCATGCTGTGTGTCCTGGCCGTATTCGTCCCATCCTGCTTTATGAAGGGTATCGGCCGTCAGCTCTTTGTTCCGCTCTCACTCGCCGTTGGCTTTGCCATGATCTCCTCCTACCTTCTTTCAAGTAGTCTGGTTCCGGTGTTTTCTACTTGGCTGATGAAGGAATCTCACCGGGGCGAAGAGACGGAGGGAGCATTCGGCAGACTTCGCGCTCGCTATGATCGATACCTTGAACGGGTCTTGCGCTGGAGATGGCAAATCATCGTTGGCTACTTTGCGCTCACAGCCATCATCTTGCTCGTAGCGTCCCCATTCCTTGGCACTGAGATCTTTCCCGACTCAAATGGGCCGGTTCTGCGTATGCGCCTAAAAGCTCCCGTTGGAACGCGCATCGAAGAGACTGAGCCGATGGTGCTCCAAGCCCTCGACCTTATCCGCAACACAGTGGGCAAGGAGAACGTCGAGATTACGTCCGACTACATGGGCATTCAGCCTTCCAGCTATCCCGTCAACCTGATTCACCTCTTCACCAGCGGGCCGGAAGAGGCAGTGGTCCAGGTACAGCTTCGGCATGGTCATCCCGATGATGAGGGCTTGCGCGAAGCGCTGCGCTCTGCTTTTCAAAAGCAGATGCCGAACCTCAAGATGTCTTTCGAGGCAGGAGACATCGTTTCTCAGGTGATGAGTTTTGGCTCTCCGACTCCGGTTCAGATCGACGTACAGGGTGTTGAGCTCGATCAGAACTACGGCTATCTCGCTAAGGTACAGGCCGAGTTGCAAAAGCTGACCTTTCTGAGAGATGTCTCTGTGGTCCAGGCCCAGTCTTACCCGGTGGTGGATGTCAAAGTGGATCGGGACTACGCAGGCCAGTTTGGGTTGACGATGGCTGATGTCACGAACTCCCTTGTACCGGCAACCGGCTCTTCCCGGTTCATCGCTCCGAACTACTGGCGTGATCCGAAGAATGGCAATGCTTTCCAGATTCAGGTGCAGCTTCCCTCGAACAGGATGCAAGGCCTGGGCACTCTGTCGGCATTGCCGCTGATGCGCGATGGCCAGTCTCAACCTCAACTCGATCAGGTAGCAAGTCTTCAGTACGGAAAGATGCCGGAGATGATTGAACGCCTCAGCGGACAAAGAATCGTGAGTGTTACGGCGAACCTGCATGGCATAGCGCTGGGCGACGCACAAAAGAAGATTCAAGACGCTCTCAAGGGCATCGTGGCGCCTCCCAAGGGCTCGACCGTGGTAGTCCGTGGTCAGATTCCCGCTCTGGAGGAAACGATCTCTGGTCTCCGTCTGGGGCTTCTGCTTGCCATCGCGGCAATCTTTCTCCTGCTGATGGCTAACTTCCAATCGCTACGGCTGCCACTCGCGATTCTTTCTACGATTCCGGGCGTGTTGTGCGGCGTCGTCCTGATGCTGCTGCTCACCCGAACGACGCTCAACATTCAGTCGTTCATGGGAGCGATTATGGCAGTCGGAATCTCCGTGGCAAACTCGATTCTTCTGGTGAGCTTTGCGGAGCAATCACGTCATGAAGATCACGATGTGGAAACGGCAACCCGTGCGGGCGCGACGGGTCGCATACGCGCCATCCTCATGACAGCTACAGCGATGATCTGCGGCATGATTCCTCTGGCAATCGGTTTCGGCGAAGGCGGAACGCAGTCAGCGCCTCTCGGTCGTGCCGTCATCGGCGGCCTGGTTTTCTCGACCCTGACCACTCTCCTGGTCCTTCCAATCGTCTATGCCCTGCTTCAACGAAAGGCAGTCATCACCTCCAACTCTCTCAACCCGGAAGATCCTTCGAGCCGCTACTATGCCAAGTCCTAAGTCTGTCCGTCTCGCTCTTGCACTCCCACTCCTCGCCACCATCGCGGCGAGGTCCCAGACCGCCACGCAAATAGAGATGGCGAAGGTGGAAAGCCACTCCTCCTCACGCACAATCCCGCTGACTGCCGAACTCCAACCGTATCTCCGGACAGATATTGAGGCCCGTGTGCCAGGCTACGTCGTCAAGGTATTGGTTGATCGTGGAAGCGTGGTGCATCGTGGGCAATTGCTCGTCCAACTTTCCGCGCCGGAGATGAGCGCACAGACGAATGCGTCTGACTCGGCGTTGCATCAAGCGGAGGCGGAGGTCGCCCAGGCGCAAGCCCAGGCAGCGGCTGCGGCAAGCACGTACGCACGTCTACAGGAAGCGGCCAAAACGCCAGGAGCAGTCGCTGGCAATGAGCTAGAGCAAGCCGAAAAGCAGAAGGACGCAGCCGCATCGCTTGTAGAAAGCCGCCAAGCTGCTGTCCGTTCGGCGAAGAGCAAGCTTCAGGCAACAAAGGATATGGAGTCGTATCTGAATGTCATTGCGCCGTTCGACGGAACTATCACCGATCGTTTCGTACATCCCGGCATGATGGTGGACGCGGGTGGCCATACGCCGCTGCTAAAGCTACAACAGGTTTCACACCTCCGTCTGGTAGTGCCTGTGCCGGAGAGCTACGTCGGCTCTATTGCAATGGGAAAGCCTGTTACCTTTCATGCGCCTGCCCATCCGGGCAAGAGCTACGCCGGAAAGATTGCCCGCGTACCGAATGCTCTCGATCCCCAGAACCGCACCATGATGGTTGAGCTGGATGTGTTCAATAAGGACAACACGCTAGCTCCTGGAATGTATCCGACAGTCGATTGGCCGGTTGGATCGAACGACCACGCGCTTTATGTGCCGGTCACAAGCGTCGTAACCACTACGGAGCGCACCTTTGTTATCACGGTTGTTAATGGACACGCTCATTGGGTGGATGTGCGCAAAGGACCCACGGCAGGTGAGCAGGTAGCTGTGCGAGGGCCAGTATCGGAAGGACAACAAGTAGTAAAATGCGCCACTGATGAGATACGTGAGGGATCCGCTACCAACTGATGCTCATATGAAGCGTTGAAATCCGTTTTCATCTCTTACGTTTCATCTTTCAGTGAACGCTCTATCTCCTCCCAGACGATACGAACGAACTCGACGCTATCCCGCACCTGCTCTCGTAGTTTTCCAGCCACCAGTCTTTCGGAGGCTGGGAGTCACCCGGCGATGTCATGTGTTCGCTCATTTAGTGGAAGTCGTGGGACTGCGTTGGGGCTGCGGTCACCTTCAGTTCTTCAATGTGTTTGGCTCGGATGTGGATGACCTGGTCGACGTTTTGAAGTTTCCCCTCGACCAGCAGGAAGCGGGCATACGTCACCAGTGAGCGATTCCGCTCGTACAGCTCCGGGTCGATGATTGCGTTCGAGATGCCGGTTTCATCTTCGATGGAGAGGAAGATGAAGCCATGGGCTGTGCTTGGTCTCTGTCTGGCAATCACGCAGCCGGCGATGCGAGCTTTGACTCCGTGGCGAAGCATACGGAGGTCCGCAGCTCGGCAGACGTTCATGCTACGCAGCTTGTCACGGCAATGTGCCATCGGGTGAC
>JAHFTZ010000173.1:5353-5910 GCA_023265355.1 Terriglobus sp. | reverse complement strand
ATACGTCTTCACCGGCTCTTCGATTTTAAGCTTTCCGCGTTCCTGCAGAAGAAGGATGCTGGCGGCTGTGAACTGCTTGGTGATGGAGGCGATGCGGAACTTCGTGGTGGCGCTGTTCGGAATCTTCAATTCAAGATCGGCGGAGCCATAGCCCTGCTGGAGGAGCACCTTGTCTTTCTCCGCGACAAGCACCGCGCCCATGAAGCTCTTGTTATCGACATAGTTCTGAATAACCTGCTGCATCCGCGCGGCAGGCTCCACTGCGCGCTGAGCGAAGACGCAGCAAGGAAAGGAAAAGGTCATAAGGAGAGACGCAAAGCGCGGCAAGCTTTTCACAGGAGACCTCCGGACTGATGCAGTGCGATACGTAGCCCCTGTGGAATCGGTTCCCTGTAGAGCATGCGTGCCCCATTCTTTCGCGCTCTTTGCGAAAGGGTGGGTCGCGCGGAGCGCACAAACCTGATCTCGATTGAGGCCGGAAAAGGATGCGCTGCGCGCGCCGATTCGCGAGACGAATCGTCTGCTGAAAGCGAAGTTTGCCGGAAGCAGCCTGGTGA
>JAHFTZ010000173.1:0-5343 GCA_023265355.1 Terriglobus sp. | reverse complement strand
TGCCAAAGCGGCTGATGCCGGATGGAACCCACCCAAGCGAGGCGGGCTATGCGATTTGGGCGGATGCTTTGAACCAGGCTGGAGTTAAGCCGTAGCAGCCATTCTCCTTTGTCATCCCGTAGCGAAGCGGAGGGATCTGCTGTCGTCCTCGGTCAAGATCTGCTTGCGCGCTTACGCGACCCAATCCTTTCGTAAGAGCACGAAAGGATTGAGCACCAATGAGGAAGCAGATCCCTACGGGATGACAAATAGGGTTGCGCTGTCAGAGCTTAGTTCAACGTCTCCATCAGTTTGTTGATGGTTGAGTTCAGGCTCTTATCCGTGCGTCGCTGCTCGTCAATCTTGGAGATCGAGTGCATGACGGTCGTATGGTGCTTGCCACCGAACTGGCGTCCGATCTCGGGCAGCGACGCCTCCGTCATCTGTTTAGCGAGGTACATGGCGATCTGCCGTGGAACCACGATGGAGCGCGAGTTGTTCTTCTGCTTCAGCTCCGAGACGCGCATGCCGAACTGCTCCGCCGTGACACGCTGAATGGCCTCAATCGTAATCTTGCGCACCTGCGTATCGATGAACTGCTTCAGGCACTGCTGTGCTGTGGGCAGCGTAATCTCCACGCCGTGCAGCGAGCACCATGCCAGCAGGCGAACCAGCGCACCTTCAAGTTCACGCACGTTGGTACGAACGTTCGACGCGACGAAGAGCGCAACGTCGATCGGGAGTACGGTCTGCTCGCTCTCTGCCTTCTTCTGCAGGATGGCCACCTTGGTTTCGAGATCCGGCGGTTGAATATCCGCGATCAGGCCCCACTCGAAGCGTGAGCGAAGACGATCTTCGAAGTCCGCGAGTTCTTTTGGAGGCCGGTCCGAAGCGATGACGATCTGCTTCATGCTCTCGTGCAACGCATTGAAAGTATGGAAGAACTCTTCCTGCGTACGCTCTTTGCCGGCGAGGAACTGGATGTCGTCGATGAGCAGGACGTCGACCGTGCGGAACTTATCGCGGAAGGTCGTCATCTTGTCATAACGAACCGAGTTGATAATCTCGTTCGTGAATTTTTCACCGGAGACATACGAGATACTCGCGTGCGGATTGCGGCGCTTCACCTCGTGACCGATGGCCTGCATGAGATGCGTCTTGCCCATACCGACGCCGCCGTAGAGGAAGAGCGGGTTGTAGGCCTTCGACGGGCGCTCTGCAACGGCCTGCGAGGCCGCGTGCGCGAACTGGTTGCCACTGCCGATGACGAAGTTGTCGAAGAGGTAGCGCGCGTTGAGCTGCGATGCGGTGTTCCAGTCGAAGCGAGCCTGCTCGGTCGTAGGCGCGGGCGGCGGTGGAGCGCCTCCCAGACGGCCGTTGCGGGGCGACAGGGGCGCCTGCATGGAGTGCGACGGCACCGGGGCAAAGCCACCGTCTTCGCGCGTCTTGGGGAGGCTGGGATCGTCCTGCGGCGTGACGAACTTTACGTCGTCGATCTCGAGTTCAAGCTTGTCGATGGCCTCCTGTACAAGGTCCGAGTAGCGGTCGCCGATGTGCTGGAACTCGCTGGAGGGAATGCGTACGTAAAGGGTGCGTCCGTTGAGATGGGAGAAGCGTGTTGGTTTGAGCCAGGTGTCGAACGACTGCCGGTTAATCTTTTTTTCGAGTGCTCCCAGGATACGGACCCAGAAGTTCAGCACAACGGCGGGAGTCGGGACAAAGGACATCAGCTTGCTTCCTCTTGCACATCAACCCAGTACTCATGGCCCCGTATCTTCGTTTCAGGCAACTGGAAATCCCTGCTCGGCTGTGGATAGCAGAGGGAATGCAGGACTTCCGTTGGGCTGGATGCGCTTTTACCGGCTGATCCCTTAGGGGGATGGGCCGAAGAAACGTCAGAGCGAAAATTGAATCAGGGACGACAGGCGAACTAGGGGCGTGCAATGCTTTCTATTCAAGAACGAGGTCGATAGTAGCACGTCGAAAAGCGCACTTTCTGTGCTTGCGATGGCAATATTTTTCTCCTGACGCAGAGTTGCACCAAAGGTTGTGAAGGTTGTCGCACGATGGTAATGGGCTTTGAGATCTGTGGAATTTCGGGTAGAATCAAGCACTGTGCCTCGGAGTAATTCGGCGGCGATCCACAATCAAGATTTGAACGAGAGAGCATTATGCCGAAGAGAACCTTCCAACCCAACCGACGTCGCCGTGCCAAGACCCACGGATTTTTGACCCGCATGAAGACCAAAGCCGGTCAGGCTGTTCTGAATCGCCGTCGCGCCAAGGGCCGTCACAAGATCGCTGTCAGCGCCGGTTTCCGCGACTAGTTTTTCGGCTGCGCTGCAGCCGCTTCGACTTGTAAGCCAGATGCGTAACTTTCCAGACAACGAAGGCACATCCCCTGTGGATTCTGCCTTCGTTTTTGCGCGCCCCAAGACCGCCAATCCCGCAAAGCCCTGGCGCGAGCGCCGCCTCCGCAGCCATGGCGACTTCCAGCGCATGTACGCTGCGGGCCGCAAGCAGTTCGGCAAGCACATCAGCTACTTCTACGCCTTTCGGCAACCTTCGGAGAACCCACGCCACCGCGTCCATCTGGGGCCCCGTGTTGGCCTGACCGTGGGCCGCGTGATGGGCAACGCCGTGACGCGCAACCGGATCAAGCGGCGGCTTCGCTCGGCAGTGCAGCAGCACATGGGTCTGCTGGGTGATTTGAACCTGGACGTGGCGCTGCACCCGAAGCGCGGCTTTGCGGACCTGGAGTGGAGCGCCCTGGAGCGCGATGTTGCGGTGATCTTCCGCGCCATCGCTAAAGCTGCGGGAAAGCCCCAGTGAACGTCCTCGCGCGCGCCTCATTTGCAACGTACCGCAACGTGCTCTCGCCGGTGTTGCACAGTTTTGGCCTGGGAGGATGCAAGTACCGCCCCACCTGCTCGGAGTACGCCGAAGTCGCCGTTTCGCGTTACGGCGTCCTGCGCGGAGGATGGATGGGGGTTCGCCGTCTGGCGCGCTGTCATCCCTTTGCAAAGGGAGGGTTTGATCCCGTCCCATGACAAAACCCTTACGCGCAGAGACCGCGCTGGCCATTTACCATTCGATAGGAGCGCGCATTCGCTTTGAGTGATCGCGATGCAAACTCCGAGAGCGCACGAGTACACCTCCCCGCATCGCATTGAGATTTTGTAGAACTCCGCGCGATGACGCGCGGAAGAAAGACAGGAAAGTCTTTGGCAGAGATTAAGAACCCCAACCAGCAGGGCAGCGGCAGCGACATGAAGTCCATGCTTATCCCCATGCTTTTGATCGCCGGTGTCCTCGGCGGTCTGCAGTTCTATCGCTCGAAGCACACGCAGCCGCTGCAAGCGCCCGCCGCGCAGACGCAGACGGCCCAGCCCGCCGCCGCCGCTCCCGCTGCATCGGGCGCCGCTCCGCAGGCCGCTACCGCAACTGTCGGCGCAACGCAGACTGCACCCGCTGTGACGGCCGCCGCCGAGCAGACGACCATCATCGAGAACGAGCTCTATCGCATCGAGTTCACGAACCGTGGCGCAGAGGTGAAGAGCTGGATCCTGAAGCGCTACAAGGACAACAAGGGCGTCCCCCTGGATCTGGTTCACGGTGGCGCGGCACGCGAGTTCGGCGCTCCGCTTTCGCTCTACACGTATGACAGCGGCCTGACCGCGCAGCTTCGCCAGGCGCTCTACGTTCCCAGCGTTACGGGCAAGCTCACCGCTCCGCAGACGCTCACCTTCAAGTACAGCGCCAACGGCCTGGACGTGACCAAGACCTTCCGCTTCGACGAGAGCTACCTTCTGCACGCCGATGTCGTCGCCAGCCGGAACGGTTCGCCCGTGCGCGCGTTGATCGCGTGGCCCGGCGGCTTTGGCGATCAGGACCAGGTGCTGGACTACAACGGTTCCCAGCTCGAATCTTCGAGCGAAGGCAAGACGAGCCACGTCGCCTTTGCGAAGGTCTCCGGTGGAAAGACGCTGGATGGACCTCTGGATTACGTCGGCGTGGTTGACAAGTTCTTTGGCGCTGTCTTCATTCCTGACAATCCGCAGACCGCAACCGCTGTCTCCCTGCACCAGACCATTGACGTGGAGAAGCTGAAGCGCGGCACCGCGATCACCTCCACCACGCCCACAGGCAAAGTCGCCACGGTTCCCATCATCGGAACGGCATTGGGTGATGTGAGCGGACACACGCAGGCACGCATCTACGCGGGTCCCAAGTCCTACACCATTCTGCACACCATCAGCACCACCGGTGGAGAGACGCTCGCGCCCATCGTGGACTTCGGCTTCTTCGGCGTCGTCGGCAAACCGCTCTTCTTCGCTCTGCACTTTGTGCAGGAACACGTTGCCAGCAACTGGGGATGGGCGATCGTCGTCTTCACCATCCTGATCAACCTGGTCCTGTTGCCGCTGCGTATCCTCTCCATGAAGTCCGCCCTGAAGATGCAGCGCCTGCAGCCGCAGATGGATGCCATCAAGGCCCGCTACGCCAAGTTCAAGGTCACCGATCCGAAGCGCGCCGACATGAACGCCGAGATCATGCAGTTGCAGAAAGACAACGGCGTGAACATGTTCGGCGGCTGTATCCCCACGCTGATTCAGCTTCCGCTATTGATCGCCATGTTCAGCATGCTGCAGGAAGTGGTTGAGCTTCGCCAGTCGCACTGGTTCTGGCTGCACGATCTCACTGCCGCCGATCCGTTCCATATCCTTCCCATCGTCATGGTGGTCTCGCAGTTCCTGGTGCAGTTCTACATGCCCAGCCCCGGCGTGGATCCGCAGCAGCAGAAGATGATGGCGTTCATGATGCCCGCATTCTCCGGCTACATGACGTGGAACTACTCCTCCGGTCTGGCTCTCTACTGGTGCATCGGCAACCTGATCATGATCGTGCAGCAGTACGTCATGAACCAGTCGCCGCTGGGCCGCGAGATGCGTCAGATTGCAGCAAAGCGTGCGCGCCGCAAGACGCAGACCATTCAAGGCAAGCGGTAGAAGTGATTTTGCTTCGCCCGTTCTCTTTCAACGCAAGTGAGGGCCTGCGATGAACGACCTGAAAGCAGCCGCGCAGAAGATCGCCGACTTTGTGAAAGCCCTGTCAGCTGTGGGTGGTCTTCGCCTGCGCTATCGCATCACCGCCGGGGGAGGCGCCGCCGATCCCGACGGCCTCGAACGGCGAGACATCTATGTTGAGCTGGAGGGGCCTGATGCGCCCCTCCTTGTCGAGCGCAACGGAGAGGTGCTGCGCGCCCTGGAGCAGGTGGCCTCGCAGATCCTGCGACTCGATCCGCTCGATCACGACCGCATCAGCTTCGATGCGGAGGGCTTCAAGGCCAACCGTGCACGCGCT
>JAHFTZ010000172.1 GCA_023265355.1 Terriglobus sp. | reverse complement strand
GTGTGGGAGTGTTTGATGCGGACGGCAACGTTCGGCGTGGAAGAGAGGCGCCGAAGTATGTCCGCGTCGTCAGCATCGTTGGGAGCGTCGTCTTCGGGATCGCGGCTGGCCCGCCTCTTAGGATTGGCGGCACTCTTCTCGGCGTGGGCCGTTTCGCCCGCCGCCTGAGTCGCGTCGCGATAGATGCGGATGTGTACACCACGCTGCGCCGCGGCGATGAGGGCCTGTGCGACGGCGTAGTCGGTCAGTGAATAAGCGGCGAGATCGATAGTGGAGTGGGCCTGGGCGAGAAGATCCGTGTCAACGTGTTCGAGATTTTCGAAGGGCGCATAGTGAACCTGAACGGAGTTCGCCGGGACAGGTTCCATCGGTGTGACATCGCGGTCTTGATCACGCTCGACAGAGGTTCGTGGAGCGCGAGAGCTCTCTTCTCGCGGACGGCGGTTGCGCTGCGCAGAGCGTTTCTGGTCCGGCTGAGGCTGGTCGGGCTGTCTGCATCCGGAGACGGAGAGCGTGAGGAGCAGGGCGATGGCGGCCACACGGGCCGCTTTTCTTAAATCTTTGGAAGTCACCTGCCAAGTTTAGTTTGTCTTCGCTACTTGATTTTGTAGAGGGGTGTCTTTCCGGTATCCGAAGGTGGAGGCGTTGCACCTTCCTGGAGGTACTTTGCGCTGAGCGTCTTTTTCTCGCGTGCGATAGGGAGCAGGGTGGGGTAGAACTGCACGAAGGTGGTGTCTACGGCGGCGTGGGCCTCGTGGCAGGTAGTACAGCTTGCAGTTTTGGGAAATGGTTTGGCCGTGCCGTCGGCCTGTGCGGCGTAGAAGGCCCACTGGCCTTTGTCTTTTACGTGCATCTCCAGGCCCGTGATATTTTCGCCTTGCGTATGACCACCCTTGTTGATCGAGACGTTGGCCACTGCGCTGCGGTTTTCCAAAGCAAAGACGGTGCCGTCAGACCATGTGCCGGTGGCAAGGAAGGTGCGGTAGGATTCAGGGTTGACGAAGACATTGTCGAAGACGGAGTGATCCGGTGGGGGAGCATTCGCGGCGCGCGCTGCGTAGTTCATGTCCAGTCCTGAGGTGAGATAAACCCACTCACGATACTGCGTGGGCGTTTTGAGCGCGCCCGACTCTGTATAGGCAGGTTTGTACGGAGCTTCGGGCGCGGGCGTGGCTGCGCCGAGTAGAGGAAGAGCAAGAAGTGGTGACGCGAGAAGCTGAAGCCTGGGCATGCGTTCGCCTCGGAAAGATTTTTGAAGGAAGGTGAGTCAACAGCTTATACGTCTGACTCTTTGATTTGTTCCCCTTCCTGCAAAAAACGCGCTACACTCCCCGCACTTGTGGCTGCGCTTCCGGACCGAAGAAGCGGGCAATCTGATTGGCCAGCCCCTGAAGCGCAGGGCCGCGGGTGGCGAGCTCGTCGTCTTTCAGTTCGAAGCTTTTTGCCCAAATGGATTCGAGGATGGGCAGGATGTGTTGCGGAATAAGATCGCCCGTAGGGAAGTTCTCGACCGCGTTGAAGATGAGCTCGGCTTCCGTCTCGTACTCATCCGCAGGAGAACCGTCCGCGATGAAGCCTTCGATATCAGCGGTTGCGACGAGCTCCTGGATGGAGTCGATATCGGGCGGCGGTGGCCAGGGAGTGGTGGTGGCGGACATCAGGCGGGCTCCTGTTGGGTCATGCAATGAAGTGCGCCGAGGCCCCAGATGAAGTCGCCGCAATGGATGCCGACGGTCTTCCGTGTAGGAAACTGGTCGGCGATCAGGTTGAGGGCGACACGGTCGTTTGCGTCGTTGAAGGTTGGGACCAGGACAAGATCGTTCGCGATGTAGAAGTTCGCGTAGGAGGCAGGCAGGCGCTCGCCGTCAAAGATCACGGGCGAAGGCATCGGCAGTTCGACGATGTTGAAATGTTTGAGGGCTCGGAGCCGGTCCAGGTTTTCCGCCAGGGGAAGATGGTTTTCATCGGCAGTGTTGTGTTCCACGGCGGCCATAACCGTGGTCTCGTTGACGAAGCGGGCAATATCGTCCACGTGGCCGTGTGTGTCGTCACCTGCGCAGCCGCGGTTGAGCCAGATGGTCTGCGTGACGCCGAGGTATTCCGCGAAACAAGCTTCGAGCTGCTCACGGCCGATGCCGGGGTTGCGCTGCTGCACTTCGGAGAGAAGGCACTCCTCGGTTGTGAGCAGGGCTCCCGCGCCATTCACGTCGATGGAGCCGCCTTCCAGCACAACACGATGGTTACCGATCATTGGTTGCAGCGCCTGTACGGCCTGTGCCTCGGAGACATACTGTGGAATACGGTCGTCGTTAAGATGATTGGGGTACTTTGCCCAGGCGTTGAACTTCCAGTCGGTGATGACGTTCTCATTCGCAGAGTTCTTCACAAAGATGGGGCCGGAGTCGCGAAGCCAGATGCGGTCCGTTCGCCAGAGATGGAAGTGCAGGCGTGCCATATTCGCTCCGGCGCGAAGAAGGATGCGCGTCACGCGCTTTTCTGCGGCTTCGTCGTTGACGAGGATATTCACGTCTTCTACAAGCGCGAGATTCCGGACGATCTCCGCATAGACCCAGGGGATGGGCTGGAAGCGGCCGGGCCAGTCCTCTGCGTTATGAGGCCAGGCAATCCAGGTGGCTGCGTGCGGGGCCCACTCGGCGGGCATGCGATAAGGTTTCTGGTCTGTCGTGATCATCTCTTGACTCATTCTTGTGGGCCTTGGGTTTTGAAGCGTCTGCTAATCCAGAAACCGCTTGGTGATGCCCTCATAGGCGTCGATGCGACGATCGCGGAGGAAGGGCCAATGCTGGCGCGTGATTTCTACGAGCTTACTGTCCAGGTCGGCCAGGAGGATCTCTTCCTTGTCGTGCGAGGCCTGGGCGACGATGCGGCCGAAGGGATCCGCAATGAAGCTTCCACCCCAGAACTCGATGCCCGCGCCTTCCGGGCCCTTCATCATGACGCCGTTGTGGAGGACGTCGCCATGCTCGTGACCAACTCGGTTGACGGAGCAGACCCAGACGCCGTTGCTGATGGCGTGAGCGCGCTGCGTAGTCTGCCACGCGTCGTACTGCGCGGTGCCGAACTCTTCCTTTTCGCTGGGGTGCCAACCGATGGCAGTAGGGAAGAAGAGAGTCTCCGCTCCTTTGAGAGCGGTGACGCGCGCGCCTTCCGGATACCACTGGTCCCAGCAGACGAGCGTTCCGATTTTTCCAGCGGAGGTCTGCGTTGCTTTGAAGCCGAGATCGCCGGGGGTGAAGTAAAATTTTTCGTAGTAGAGAGGGTCGTCGGGGATGTGCATCTTGCGATACTTATCCGTGATCGATCCGTCCTTTTCAATGGTTACGGCCGTGTTGTGATACAGGCCCGGGGCGCGTCGTTCAAAGAGTGAGGCGACGATGACGGTACCCGTCTCCAGGGCCACTTTTGTGAGGACGTCTGTGGAAGGCCCGGGAATGGATTCGGTGATGTCGAAGAGTGAATGGTCTTCGCGCTGACAAAAGTATTGGGCGCGGAAGAGCTCCGGCAGGCAGACGATCTGCGCACCCTGGGCGGCGGCCTCGTAGATGCGCTCGGCGGCCTTGTCGAGGTTCAGCTTCGTGTCGGGGTCGCAGGACATCTGGATCAGCGCGACGCGGGTTTTACCTTCATTCATTGGATCTACCTCCATGCAAGGAAAGAGGCGCTGACTAAGCCAGCGCCTCTCCGATGATTGCTGGTCTTCGGTTTACTTGTCGTCGTCGTCGAAGATGAGAATGGCAGCGGCGATGGTGGTAGTCCACTTGCCGTTCTTATCGCCGATGGCGGACTGGGTGACATTCGCCGTGCGGACGATCTTGTTGGAGATGCGATAGATCTCCTTCTTTTCGTCCCAGCTCTTGTCCGGGTCAAAGTCTACGTCGAGAGTCGTGGCGAGCATCTCCGCAGCGAGTTCCTCGGCATAATCACCGGCCTGCTCTTCGGTTTCGCCGAAGCTGTGATGCTCCGAGAGGTAGCCGTAGGTGTTGCGATCCGTCGGTATGGCGACGCCAATCGAGGAGACGACGAGGCGATGTGCTTCGCGGGTGGAGTTTTCTGCGACGACTGCGAAGACAACTTCGCCCGGGTTCAGAAACTTCAGACCCTCTTTGCGCGTGATCATCTTGCACTGTGGCGGAAAGATGGAGGAGACGCGTACGAGGTTCTGCGCGGCGATACCAGCGTCGCGAAGTGCCATCTCAAACGACGTCAAACGTTCTTTGTGCTTGCCCACGCCCTTGGTGAAAAAAAGGCGTTTGGGAACCATGTTCATACCCAACTCGAAGACCCTCCAGAGTCTATAAAGCGCGACGCGGCGCGCGATCAGTAGCCTGCAAACCGCACAAAGCCCCGATAGAAGTATCACACGTTTTGGCGGCGAGGGGAGCGACCCAGGCAACGTCCGAGAAATCGGGCTGAATGGTGTGAATTTTCTGCTATTTTTGAAGAGTAGCGAACTTCGGCTTTATAAGTTCTCCACACCTCTCAATTTTTCCGATTCACCTCTAACACCCACTTTGATCATCCGCATTCCCTGGAGTTCTGCCCGTGGGACGCGCCTCAACAAAGGAGAAGTATGTCAGGCCAATATCGTGATTTCCTCGAACTGCCCTATGAAGAGCTGGAAGAGCTCAACCTTGCGGCGAAAGAACAGCGCAAGAACCGTGTCGCACCGGACAAGATCCAGGAAGAACGCCTGAAATATCTGACGGACACGAAGGGCATCAAGGCTGTAACGGTCGTCTTCAGCGATCTTGAAGGCCGTCTGCACATGCTCGACTACGACAAGAAGTTCCTCATTGGCAGCTATGACAACCTCACCTTTGATGGATCTTCGATCCGTGGCTTTACCGCGCAGCGCGAGAGCGATCTCCGCCTGGCCATCGACTGGTCGGCCTTCTACTGGACCCCCGCAGACGTCTTTGGCGCGGGCAAGGTGCTTGTCTTCGGCGAAGTGATCGACAAAAATGGCGGACACTATGCCGCTGATCTCCGTGGCGTTCTGAAGGCCTATGCCAAGGAGCAGTTTGAGGCGAACGGATATACCTTGAATGCCGCAAACGAAGTGGAAGGGTTCCTCTTCGAAGGTGTTGAGGCGGAGCGCAACTACCACCTCACGGGTACTTTCGAATACGCGAACTCTGGTGGCTACTACCACTCGCTGCCCGGCGATCCTCTCCGCGAGTTTATTGACACCACGGCCGAAGTGCAGCGCGCGATGGGCTTTGAGAACGAGAAGGACCATCCCGAAGTTGCACCGTCGCAGTTCGAGATCAACTACACCTATGGTGAAGTGGTTGCGGCAGGCGATCAGATCCAGCTCTACAAACTGATCTGCCGCCAGGTGGCCACGCAGATGGGTATGACGGCGAGCTTCCTCCCGAAGCCTGTTGTCGGCGTCAACGGCAGCGGTATGCACACCAATGTTTCCATCACCAAGGACAAGAAGAACCTCTTCTGGGACGCGAATGGCCAGGAGAAGATCTCTCCGATGGCGTGGGAGTTTGTGGACCGCATTCTGACGCATGGCAAAGATATCTGCTTGCTGATGAACGCCAGCGTAAATGCCTTCCGCCGGTTGGATCCGCACTTTGAAGCTCCGAACCAGATCAAGGCTTCGGCAACAGATCGTGGTTCGATGATTCGCATTCCGATCGGCAACGAGAAGAGTGCGCGCGTCGAGGTTCGTTCCGTAGGACCGGATGCGAACCCCTACGCTGTGCTGTACGCAGTTTTCAAGAGCGGTCTGGACGGCGAGACTTCCAAGATCGATAACCTGCGTCAGGCTGAGCGTTATCTGCCGGACAACATCTATACGGCGATTGAAGACTTCCGCTCGTCTGAGTGGACGACGAAGATCTTCGGCGACGATGTGAAGGGACGTTACGCGGATCTGAAACAGGC
>JAHFTZ010000171.1 GCA_023265355.1 Terriglobus sp. | reverse complement strand
CAACAGGCACGTGCTCGCCGTCATCTCCCAGATCCAACGCACCGCATACTGCATCGCCGCCGGATGCAGAGCCCACATCCAACCGCTCCACAGGGCGACTTTGGCTCCGAAGCATCGCCGCGCAATCCCCCAAACCGCGACCGCCGTTGCGGCGGACATCAGGCAGTTCACCGTCAGGATTACCCACGCCGACAGCGCCGAATACACGCCGCACACCTTGAAGATCCCCGCCATCAACAGCACATAGAGTGGTGGAGACCACGCCGTTGGGCCCGTATGCCCGTTGAAGGGATCGGCGTATCCGAACCCCGTCGCCAGCGCGCGCGCAACGCGACCCATCTCCCAGCCGAACTGAAAGTGGTCTTCCAACGGCCGCACCTTGAACGTATGCGCCAGCGTCATGTACGCCACGCGTACCAGAAATGCCACCCAGAAGACGCGCCAACGCAGCCGCCGTTCGTCTTCAGTCCACCCGCCTATCGCATTCGTATTCATCAAAAATCAAGTTACAGCAATAGCGGCACAGATTACCTTTAACGCATGACCCTCAATCCCTACGCCACCTTCCTCGAGATCGGAGAGGACACCCAGGCCATCATCGCGGAGACGCCAAGGACGCTCGCCAGTCTCCTCCTCGCGCTCGGCAAGGAAAAATCCGAAATTCCGCTGGAGCCCGGCAAATGGTCTCCCCGCGAGGTGGTCGCGCATCTGGCCGACTGCGAACTCATGTTCGGTGCGCGCCTGCGGCAGGCCCTCGCAGATCCCGGTTCCACCATTCTTCCTTTCGACCAGGATGTCTATGCGCAGCGCTACGCCACCTACGATCTCGTCACGGCGCAGGCGACGTTTAATGCAATCCGCGCCTGGAATCTGGCTCTCCTGACAACCGTTTCAGCGGAAGATCGCTCCAAAGAAGTGACGCATCCTGAGCGCGGCACCATGACGTTCTGGACTATCGTCGAAACCATGGCCGGCCACGACCGCAACCATCTGCTCCGTCTCCAAAGCTTCGCGGGGCAGGCAGTGTCTTAGCCGCCGCACGAGGTTGTAGCAGATGCTCCTTTCGGTAACCCTTCTTCTTGCCACTGCCACCGCGATGACGAATACCCACGCCTGCAGTGCCTCGCTTACAGTCGCCGACGCCAGGACGCTCGTTCTGGACACACCAAACGCCCGTGCCTTCAAGGAAAACTACGGCGCGCGGCTCAGGGCCGCCCTCGATCATCAGGCGCGCGGCATAGCAACCTTCCGCGTCTTGAATGATTCGGACAGTGGCTCCCTCGTTGGCCTGTATACGGTGAACCTCCGCACCGGCTCCATCCTCGACGATGACCAGGAGCCCGCCGAAGATGCGAAGACGCAGGCGCTCAGCCACCGCTTGATCGCCCATCACTGCGCGCAGTAAAGGCGGTCCGCTAGTCGACTTTCAGCGTGATGCTGAAGGTGTTCTTGGAGTCGAAGGAGCTAATGGTCTTTACGGGACTCTTTTTGCCGTTGAACTCGGCCCAGATCTCATAGTCTGTATTGGAGTTAAGCTGGCCGAAGCGATACCCGCCGTCATCGTCCGTGATGAAGCTCTTTTGCGAGAGGCTGCGAGTATCTTTGAGATGAACGACGGCGCCCTTGACCGGGGCATCGGCCTTGGACATGACTTTACCCTGGACCGATCGCTGCGCAGCCTGCGCAAAGGCAGGAGCGGCGGAGAACGGCACGGCAAGCGGTGCGAGCAGGAAGATTGCTGCCAGGGCCAAACGGCCAAATTGGATGGGACCGATCTGGGTGTACTGTTGAGCGCGTTGCGTGGCTCGTGTCATGGCTTGAGTATACGTGCCGGCCAGAGGTCTGGCCGGCAACCTTTCACAGGTACAAACACGCTTTAAAGCTACGCGTTGCGTTGGCCGGGATTACTCGTCTTCTTCGTCGGCGTCGGCGCGTACGGGGGTATCGTCTTCGTCGTCATACCCTTCGGCATCGACGGCTGCGAGTTCGAGTGGATCGCTGGAAACAACTTCGATGTCGGCACCGCATTCATCACAGGTGACGGTGTCGCCTTCTTCGATTTCTTCCTGGTCGATATCGAGGGGGGTGTCGCATTCTGGACAGAGAGCCATGATTTTTACCTCCGAAATGTTGCTGTAACGGGATGATGATTGAAGTCGTAGGACGCAGACAGGGTAGTTTTAGATGGATGTGGAGTTCGCGTCAAGCGAAAGCACAACCGCAGTCGAACAGGTACGCATGCTTCGACGCACGAAGAGAGCAGAAGGATGACAAGTTTTCTAAAATTACTTTTTGTGACGTGGGGTTTACAGAATAGTATCCACCCTCCCCGATAAAGGGAAAGGAATCAACAGGGACGAGCTGAACGCAGTTTCGAGTTTACCCCGCGAAAGAGCAGGGAACTCGATTTCCTGCCTGCTGCTCCGATTAGGATAGAGGTATGCAGCGTGGCGGACCCAGCATGATGACTCTTCCACCTTTCGGTGGTGCCGTGCGCCGGATTGTTCTGGCGTATGTGGTGGCTTTCTTTGGCCTGGCGTTATTGCACTTCGCTTTGCCGCAGCGCGGCAGCCTGATTGAAGGTGCCCTCTCCCTGATCCCGATGGCCGTGGTGCATGGCTGGGTGTGGCAACTGGTGACGTACACCTTCGTCGGCGGCGGAATTTTAAATACCGCGTTTGCCTTGCTGACATTGTGGTTTACGGGCAGCTCGCTCGAAGGGATGCGCGGTCCGCAGTGGGTGGCGGAGCTCTTCTATGTTTCCGTCATCGGCGGCGGTGTGGTGGCGACCATCCTTGCGATGCTGCATGTCTTTGGGCTGCGTCCGGATGTGCCTGCGTGGGGAGCCTGGAGCGCCGTCTTCGGCATGCTTGTCGCGTTCGCCGTGTTGTTCGCCGAGCAGGAGATCGTCTTCTTCTTTGTGCTGCGCATGAAGGCGAAGTACCTGGTGCTGATCTATGTGCTGATTGAGATCGCCATGCTGATTCGTGGAGAGGACAGGCTGGCGGCTGCGGTGCAGTTGTCGGCGGGGCTCTGCGGATATCTCTATGTGCGCTTCGCTCCACGGCGCGGACTTTCGTACGCTGTCAGCGAACGTTACTTTGGCGTACGGAACAGCTACTTCCGTTGGAAGCGGCGGCGTGCAGCCAAGAAGTTCGAAGTCTATATGCGCAAGCAGGATCGCGTGGTCCACTTCGACTCCGAGGGGCGTTATATCGCGCCGGAAGACGAGAGCGGATCGAAGCGATCCGACAAAAAGTGGATGAACTAAACATCGACTTCAACCGGGCTGCGCCCTCTCGGGCGCGTCATACGTCCTAATCTTAGGAAGTTCATTGGAGAGCAGAGACTTTGCAGAATCTTGGAACTACGAAGTTGGAGATTGCTCCGCTGGCGTTGGGCGGAAATGTGTTTGGCTGGACGGCGGATGAAGCGACGAGTTTCGCTGTTTTGGATGCCTTCGTGGACCGTGGCTACAACCTGATCGATACGGCGGACGTTTACTACCGCTGGTTCCCGGGGCATGTGGGCGGCGAGAGCGAGACGATCCTGGGCAAGTGGTTTGCTCAGGGTGGAGGACGACGCGAAAAAATCGTCCTGGCGACTAAGGTCGGCATCGAGATGGGCGAGGGCAAGAAGGGTCTGTCGGCGCGCTATGTCCGCGCGGCGGTAGAGGATTCCCTGCGACGCCTGCAGACCGACTACATCGATCTCTACCAGTCGCATACGGACGACGCTCAGACGCCTCTCGAAGAGACGCTGCAGGTTTATGACGAACTGGTGAGCTCCGGCAAGGTCCGGTACATCGGAGCCTCGAACTACAAAGGAAGCCGTCTGCGGCAGGCACTTGAGACGAGCCGTCATGAAGATCTGGTGGCTTACAAGACGTTGCAGCCGAACTACAACCTGCACACCCGCGTGGAGTATGAGACCGATATCGCTCCCGTGGTGGCCGAGTACAAGCTGGCCGTGCTGCCCTACTTTGCCTTGGGCAGCGGATTTCTGACGGGTAAGTACAAGACGAAGGAAGATGCCGCCGGAGCGAAGCGCGAGGCACTGGTCGGGAAGTACTTCGACGAGCGTGGAGAGAAGATTCTTGCCGCTCTGGCTGCTGTAAGTGCGGAGAGCGGAGAGGCGC
Organism: Terriglobus sp.; assembly: GCA_023265355.1. Taxonomy (GTDB): domain Bacteria; phylum Acidobacteriota; class Terriglobia; order Terriglobales; family Acidobacteriaceae; genus Terriglobus. The sequence continues at coordinate 1,786 of JAHFTZ010000171.1, read as the reverse complement.
AGGCTTCGATTGCCCTGGCATGGCTGCTGTCTCGGCCAAATATCGCCGCGCCGATTGCAAGTGCAACTTCAGTGCAGCAGTTGGAGGCTCTCTTCCGCGGCGTGGAAATGAAGCTTTCGCCGGAGCAGGTGAAGGCATTGGATGAGGCAAGCGCTTACTGATCGCTCTTTTGAGCAAAAGAAGCGCTGCTGGGCGCGCAGGGGGTTTCTGATACACTGGGTCAGTTGGAATCGCTGAGCAGCCGTGCGTTGCGCAGTCCCGCCGCCCAACGCTTTTCGAAGAAATCGGGGAGTGGCTCAGCCTGGTAGAGCACCTGGTTCGGGACCAGGGGGTCGGAGGTTCGAATCCTCTCTCCCCGACCAAATTTGGTCTTATAGAAAATGGCAACCCTGAGGGTTGCCATTTTCATTTTGCTAAAGTGTCGTCCCCTTGGGTGAGTTGCGGCCGCGATCGTTCAGGCTGGCGTCAGCACGGAGTGGTGACGCGATTCCAGATCAAGTAGATGAGCCTTTGTCTCAAGACCGCCCGCAAAGCCGGTGAGTTTGCCTGACGATCCGATGACGCGATGGCAAGGGACGATGATGGAGATCGGGTTTCTTCCATTGGCTGCGCCGACGGCACGGGTTGCCGACAGATTACCGACCTGGACTGCAAGTTGGGCGTAGCTTCTGGTCTCTCCGAAGGGAATTGCCAGCAGGGCTTCCCAGACATCTTTCTGAAACCGCGTCCCTTGCATGTCGAGTGGGATGGAAAAGCTCTCTCGTCTGCCAGCGAAGTACTCCCGGAGTTGCCGCTCTGTAGCAAGCAGGACGGGATGGTGTTCGTCTCTCACCGATTCCCCAAGCCGCACGCGGCCCGGACGGTGGTTCTCCCAAAGAAGGGCGACGAGGCCTTGGTCGCTTGCGAAGAGCTCCAGCTCTCCGACAGGGGATGGGATTTTCTTGCGGACAAGGATCATCGTAGAAATTTTAGAGTCATGCACGGATCTTTCTCCGGAACCCCGTGAGCTATGGTAGATTTCTCTCGCCGTTCCTCTTGTTCCAACCGCGTATCTCGCCCGAGACCAAAGGAGAGTCTGGACGTGTCTACCCAAAAGAAATCCTCTCTGAAAAAGCCCGCTTCCTTGAAGAGTGTAAGTGCCGCTGCGAAAAAAGCCCCGCCAAAGTATCTGCGCAACGTGGTGCCTGACAGTATCGATCTTAGAGACCGGCCCTATATTCCGTCGATCCAGGTGATCCCGACTGAGGTCCTTGCGCCGCGGGTCAAGATTCCCGTGCTCAATCAGCAGGATACGAATGCCTGCACAGGCTTTGCGCTTGCCAGTGTGTTGTATCACCTGCTCTCCGCCGCGAAACGGACGCCGGAGGAGTGTGAGGTGTCGCCGTTCATGCTGTACTCCATGGCGCGCCGGTATGACGAGTTTCCGGGCGCGCCTGATATTGATACGGGTTCCAGTCTTCGGGGTGCCATGAAGGGCTGGTATAAGCACGGCGCATGCGGTGCTGCTCTGTGGCCTAAGTTCGACATGCCCAAACAGGTGGATGAGAGTGCCGATGCGGCGGAGGACTGGTGGCTGGATGCGGTTCGTAGGCCACTCGGAGCGTACTACCGCGTGGAAGTGCGCTCGGTCACGGATATGCAGGTGGCACTGAATGAAGCAGGCGTCCTCTATGCCAGCGCCGTCGTCCACGGCGGTTGGGATGAAGGAGTGGACGCTAAAACAGACGCAAAATCCGATCTATGGATTATCCCGCAGAAGAAGGCCCTTCCCAGCGATGGGGCTCAC
>JAHFTZ010000170.1 GCA_023265355.1 Terriglobus sp. | reverse complement strand
CTTTTACTCGGAGGCGGCATCTCGCTCTATCGTTTCACAGTTGGAGCGGTGTCGGCAGGCTGCCTACTTGCCCAGGTAAGTTTGATACTGCGTTTCGACAACTCCGATGGCGCGCGCAAGGTTAATTTTGGCTTGGTTGAAGCGGAAGATCGCTGCAGTCTGACGCTGCTGGGCATCGGCCAGCGTCGCCTGTGCCTGCACAACGGGGAGCGTGTCGTCCACACCCGCGCGATACCTCTGCGAGCTCTGATCGAGCGCCTCTATGGCCAGGGCCACATTCGATCGCGTCACCTGTACAAGCTCGGCAGAGGAATCAACGTCCAGCTTGGAGGCCCGGATCTGCTGCTCAATATCGATCCGAAGACTGTTGATCTGGGAACGAAGCTTCCGTAGATCGGCTTCCGCAACCTCAGCGTCACCGCGAAGACGCGCTTCTTCGAAGATCGGGAAGTTCAGACCACCCTGCGCGACGAAGTTGCCGTGATAGAGTCCGGTCGTCTGTCCGATGACACCGTAGTAGCCGGTCACAGCGACGACGGGCAGCCGCTCGTAGCGGATCGCCTTGCGCTGCAGAACGGAGGATCGCATCTGCGCCTGCAGGCCCAGAAGGTCCTTGCGCCGCGTATAGGCCAGACGCTTTGCATCCTCCAGTGGGAGCTGCTCCAGCGCGTTATACGGCATGGGGTCCGTTAGTTCCAGCTCCTGGTCGGCGGCAATACCCATCAGGCGGTTCAACTGGATTTTGTCTTTGGCAAAGTTGTTCTGCGCAACGATCAGATCGCGCTCGCGCTGCTTCATCTCCACGCGCGCCCGTAGAAGATCGAGGTTCGTGCCCACACCCGCATCGTGGCGAGCCGTAGATTGGCGCACCAGCTCAGTGTCCGAGATGAGTTGCGACTGTGCATTGCGGATCGCATCCACATCTGAAAGCACCAAAAGGTACTGCGTGGCTACACCCTGGACGACATTGCCGCGGTTCACAAGGGAGTTGAAGACGATCGCCTGGGCTGTCTCCTTCGACGCCTTATAGGCCTCGTAGGCGGGCAGGTTGAAGAGCTGTTGCTGCAGATTGACCTGTGCGCTCGTTGTGTCGTACTTCACGATGGTGGCAAACGTCGTCCCCTGCGGAAGAAAGTCTCTGACCGTCTCCGGCTTGAAACCCATCGCGGCAAGATTCACCTGCTGCGTCGAGGTCTGGGCGGAAAAGGAGAGCGCGGGGATCAACGCATTCAATACCGTGAGCTGCAGACCGCCAATCTGGCGTTCGTTCTGTTGATTGAGAGCAATGGAGAGACTCCGCTTCAGGGCAAGATCGATCGCCTGATCGAGCGACAGCGGCATCACCGTTCCCGTGGAATGGGCGATCTCGACACCCTGGATCTTGAAGGGGATGGACAGAGACGGGACGAGCGGAGCGGGAGCGCTAACTGCGTTCTGGGGTTGAGGCCCCTGTGGCAGTACTTCTGCATCTTCAGCAAACGCCGCCGGTCCAAAAGAGAGGACCATGGCCACGGCAAGGAGTTGATTGAGTCGAAATCGGGTCAAACCGGAGAATCCATCCTTAATTTGGCCTGCATTTGAAGAGGGCATCCTCTTTGTCCTGAGACAGACGCGAAGACACAATTCTTTAGATTGCAGTCGCGCGTCTGCGGTTGCGAAAGTTTCCTGACTCTTGGAAACCGTTCGCGAAACGATCCTCTTACCGGAACGTCTAGAATAAATGAGATACAACTCGTCACACCGGAGACAGATGAAGACCTTTCCTACTTTCCTTGCTGCCGCGGTCGTAGCTGCCACGGCTCTCTCCCCCGTAGCGAACGCCCAGTTCAGTACTCCTCCTGTGTCCAACCAGTTCCGCGATACCTCCATTCTGAAGCCCCCGGCGGGCGCACGTGTCGCCGTGGTCGAATTTGAAGACCTGGAATGTCCGGCCTGCGCCGCCGCAGCGCCGATCGTCCATCGTGCCGTCGAGCAGTATCACGTTCCCCTCGTCCGGTACGACTTCCCGCTCCAGATGCACGTCTGGAGCTTCGATGCTGCTGTCTATGCCCGCTGGATGCAGGAAAAGGTCAGCCCCAAGGTGGCCGACGAGTACCGCGCCTCTGTCTTTGCCGCTCAGCAGTCGATCGCCAGCAAGGACGATCTTCTCCGCGCTACCCAGAAGTTCACCTCGGACCGCAAGGTCGCACTTCCCTTCCAGGTGGATCCCGGCGGCATGCTGGCCGCGAAGGTTCGCGCCGACTATGCTCTGGGTGAGAAGCTGAATGTCGTTCAGACACCAACGATTGTTGTTGTGACCAAAGACAAATATCAGATTATCTCCGGAAACAAGAACGGCACTTCCGACCCAAACACGATCTCTGCCGCCATCGAAGCCGCCCTCGCGCAGACCAAAGTTCCCGTTGCGGCGCGTCCCGGAGCGAAGAAATAAAACCGGCGTTCCTAGCCATATGGGAATGGCACTGCCATTTCGTTTATAGATTAGGAACGCAACCAACCCCGAACCGTTGTCGTCTGTTCAAAGGCCGCCCATCTCACGGCAAAGGTTAAACTGCTTCATCCAATGCGGCCACTTCTTCATCGATCGATTCTCTGTCTTTGCGTCTTCCTCTGCGGCGTTGCTCCCCTCGGTGCCTACTCCGTCCTGACGCATGAAGAGATCGTGGATATGGCGTGGACCTCGCATTCGGTTCCCCTGCTGAAGGCCCGCTTCCCTGGAATTACGCCGGATCAGATCAAGGAGGCCCACGCTTACGCCTACGGCGGCTGCGTTATCCAGGATCTCGGGTATTACCCCAAGAGCAGCAAGGCCTTCTCGGATCTCCTGCATTACGTTCGCACCGGTGATTTCGTGGAGGCGCTTCTTCGCGGTGCCTCCACACCCGACGAACTGGCCTTTGCCCTCGGCGCGCTGGCGCACTACACGGCGGACGCCGTCGGCCATCCATACGTCAATCGGGTCACAGCGATGGAGTTTCCGAAGCTGCGCAAGAAGTATGGCCCGGTTGTGACCTACGAGCAGGACAAGACGGCCCACCTCCGCACCGAGTTCGGCTTCGACGTCGTCGGCGTCGCTCGCGGCAAGTACGCGCAGGAGGATTACCGCACCTTTATCGGCTTTGAAATGGCCAAGCCGCTCTTGAACCGCGCCTTTGAAGAGACCTACGGCCTCAAGCTCACCGACCTGCTGACCAACCAGGACCGCAGCATCGGCACGGCCCGCTGGGCGGTTTCTACGCTTATTCCCAAGATGACCAAGATCGCCCTGCTGACGTATCACGACGAGATCGAGCATGCGAACCCCGGTTTTGACGTAAAGAAATTCCGCTACCGCATGAATCGCACGACCTACGAGAAGAGCTGGGGCAAGAACTACCAGAAGCCAGGCTTTGGGTCGCATCTTCTCGCGGCGCTGATTATGATTCTGCCCAAGATCGGTCCGCTCAAGGCACTCAAGCTCCAGTTGCCGAACGGCGACGAACAGACCATCTATATTCACAGCGTCAATGAGACCGTGGATCTATACAACGCACGGATTGACCTTCTCAAAGCGAATGCCGCTCCGCTGGCGATCCCGCCCGCCCCCGCCGGCGAAGATCCGTCCGACGAGGTTCTTGCGGAGGCCTCTGCGTCCGCCCTGGCGGCGCGCATGGCGGCAGGGGACAAGTTCAGTCTGCCTCTGGACCTTCCGCCCATCGATTTGGACACCGGCAAACCCATCGCTCCGGGGGAATATGAGCTCTCCGACAAGGCGCACGCGGACCTTCTCGCACGGATCGTTCGGGAAGATAAGGCGGGCCTGCCTGCGGAACTTCATCAGCACCTGTTGAAGTTCTACATCGGTCCCGATGCTTCGAAGAACACCCTCGAAAACAAGCCCAAGGACTGGGCGAAGGTGCAGGCCGATCTTCAGACCTTTAAGACGCTGCCCGATGGTCCTGTGAGCGTTCCGGCCGTAACGCCCGGAACTCCCGAGAAGCCAAAGAGCAACGTCCCGCTGTAGTTCTATTAGTTAGGTAATCTGTACAAGCTCGCCGTGCCCATTTTCGGCGCGTGGCGGCGTTACCTGGCTCGTCTGCGGCGAACGCCAGTGGTCGATATAACTGACCTGATGCACGCAGCTGATGGTGCAGTTCGGAGCGCAGCCTTTTTCGGTGAGGAACTCCCGCTTGACATCCGCAGTGGTGTACTCCGAGAGAGGCGTTCCGGGATATCCGCGCTGCTGCGAACAGTAGTGCACCAGGCCGTTCTCGCAGACGTAGAGATACCGTCCACCGGCACGGCAACGCCAGTCGTTCGGCATGCCGTTGGCGATCTGCTCCTGAAATCCGTTGAAGCGCGAGTACGAGCGGCGCGTCAGGTTCCGCACCTTCTCCCAGACGCTGCGCTCTTCGCCGCCAAGGGGACGAAGCTGACCGGAGCCATCGTGGATAATGCCGATGGTCGAAGAAAAACCGAGTTCCAGGGCGCGCATGGAGACGATGTACGCATCCTGCGGGTTCGGAATCCCTCCGCCGACGACTGAGTTGATGTTCACGTGAAAGTCCGCGTGCTGCGCCAGCCAGATCAGGCGCTGGTCCAACACCTTGAGGCTCTTCTTACTGACATCGTCCGGCATAACGTTGTCGATCGAGATCTGCATGTGATCGAGACCGGCCTTATTCAGGCGCTCGATCCGGTCCTTGTTCAACAGGTAACCGTTGGTGATCATGCCCGCTATCGCACCCGTCTTGCGGATGCGCGCAATCACACGGTCGAGATCGGGGTGCAGAAGGGGTTCGCCACCTGAGATGGTGATGACGCTCGTCCCCAGGCGTCCGAGATGGTCGATTCGGCGCTCCATCTCCTCAATCGGCGTCGGGTCGGAATGATCGTCATACTCATTGCAATAGGTGCAGGCCAGGTTGCACCGGCGCATGGGCACGATGTGCGCCATATAAGGATGTCCGGTCGACAGGACAGCCGAGGCGATCGATCCTAGTTCGCGAAGACGTCGCGTGGCGGCCTTGATCCTTCGCTTCAAAGGAAGCGCGCGGCGCGCGGGCGGAAGGGTAACGGTTCCAGAGGACATACGACTCCCAGTCTATCGGATACGGCCCTGCCTGTAACCGTAAGGGTACGCAACCAAGCAACTTCGCGCCGCAAGCCATCCCACGGACCAAATAAAGCCATCCATGTCCAGTAGATGTCAATGATCCCCAATCCGGACCGAAGATCTCCTGGCGCGGACGACGAGGCGCTGCGAGAGAAGCTTGCAGAGGCCGTCGCCAGCGAGACGCGGGCCCTGACGCAACTGGAACGAGCCCAGCATGCGATCGAGGCCCGAGACAAATCCGTAGCCATCTCCGATGAACGCTCACGCCAGCTTCTTCGCGCCAACCCTTTTGGAATCCTCATTGGGGGTCTGGATGGAAGCGTGGGCTACATCAACCCTCCGCTTCTCAAGCTTCTGGGATACACCCAGAGAGATATCGAGAACCCTGCATTTACCTGGCAGATGATCACGCCCTCCGAGTTCGAAGAAGCGGACCGCAAAGCCATTGACGCGCTTCTCAAGACAGGATCCTGCCCTGCGTACTACAAGGAATACATTGCACGCGACGGTCGCCGTATTCCTATTCTGATTGGAGCAGCGCTGATTCCTAATTTGGATGGAGGCCATGATTTTGCGGCTTTTGTCACCGATCTTTCGCAGCTGCGGCGGACAGAAGAACAGCTCGCCGAGAGCCGCGCGTTGCTGGAAAAGCAGTATGCCGAGATGGAGGTGCTTTATCGCACGGCTCCTATCGGCCTTGCGTACTTCGATCCGAAGGATTTCCGCTACCTCCGTCTGAACGACGCACAGGCTGAGATTGTGGGAAAACCCAAAGAAGAGATTCTCGGCAAAACCCTCACGGAGATCGCTCCCATCGAAGGCCTGCGCGAACTGTTTGAA
>JAHFTZ010000169.1 GCA_023265355.1 Terriglobus sp. | reverse complement strand
CCGTGATCACCCACTCGGGGCCATACGCGATGGCGTTCTGTACGGCCTTGTAGCCGTCCAGTTCAACATACTTATCGATCTCTGCCGCGCCCTGTCCAAACCGGCGCGAGAGGATCTTTACTTCATCGGGATGCGAAACAAGGACTGGCATTACTTCACGTCCTTTCCACGTCCGGCGGCATAGTCTTCCAGAATGGCGTCCATCTTGATATTCGTCACGTTCTCGTGGAAGTCGTAGTTCACCTGGATTGCCGGTGCCCAGCAACAGGCTCCAATGCACTCCACTTCTTCGAGCGAGAACAGACCATCGGCAGTCACGCCCTTGTGGCCGATGCCCAGCTTGGCCTTGCAGTGGTCCAGAAGGTCGTATCCGCCTACCAGCATGCAAGAGATATTCGTGCAGACCTGCACGTTGTACTTGCCTGCGGGCTTGGTTCGCAGCATGGAGTAGTACGACAGCACGCCGCGTACATCGAGCTCAAGGAGGTCGAGCCGCTGTGCGATCTCCGCTACCACCGCATCGGAGACATAGCCGATCTCGTCCTGCGCATAGAGCAGCATCGGCACCAGGGCAGAGCGGCGCACAGGATAGATCGTGACCAAATGGTCAAAGCGCGCCGCAGTCTCCGGCGAAAAGATCGAGTTGGCAATAACACTCACGCTGCAATGATCTCCCGTGCCAGCCTTTCGGCGGCTAAATCCATTTCATCTTCCAGACCGTCTACAACGGCGGTTCCATTCTCGGTCAAAAAGAAGGGAAACGTACTCCCTTCACTGCTCTCGTACGCCGCCGAGGTGAAGCTGATCCACCTCAACCCGTGCCGTACCGTAATGCATTCTTCCGAAACTTCCACCACCGCGTGCTGTGGGCTGTTCAGTCCGTGGGCTGCAGCATAGCTGCGAAGCAGCGACGCCCAGGATGTCCAAAGCTCGCGGTGTAACTTCTCATCCACTACCGGTCGATCTCGCCCAGCACAATATCGATCGACCCGATTACAGCCACAACATCGGCCAGCAACTTACCTTTGCACATCGTTTCCAGCGCCTGCAGTGTCGCATAGCTGGGGTTCCGCATATGCACACGATACGGCTTGGCCGTACCATCGCTCACAACGTAGTATCCCATCTCACCACGAGGAGACTCTACCGCCTGGTACACCTGACCCGCAGGAACAGCAAAACCTTCGGTCACAATCTTAAAGTGATGGATTAGGGATTCCATCTGCGTCTTCATCTGTTCGCGGTCGGGAAGAATGATCTTCGGTGCGTCCGCCACAATGCGGCCGTCAGGCATGCGATCCATCGCCTGCACACAGATCTTGACCGACTCGTACATCTCTTCCATGCGGACGACATATCGCGCCCAGACATCCCCGTCCTTCGAAACTGGCACCTTGAACTGGTACTTTTCGTAGCCCGAGTAAGGCATGTCACGGCGCAGATCCCAGTCCACGCCGGAAGCGCGCAGTGGCGGTCCAGTCACTCCCAGCGCAATGGCATCCTCAGGCGAAAGGTATCCAACACCCTTCAAACGGCCAAACCAGATCGGATTTCCCGTGAGCAGATCTTCGTACTGCTTGATCTTCTCGGGCATGATCTTCAGGAACTTGCGGGTCCGCTCCCAGAAATCGATAGGCGGTTCCATGCTCAGGCCGCCGATGCGGAAGTAGCTCGTCATCATGCGCTGGCCTGAGATCGCTTCAAAGATGCGCAGAATCTCTTCGCGTTCGCGGAAGCAGTATAGAAATACTGTGAGCGCGCCGATATCCATCGCGTGCGTTCCCAGCCAAACGAGGTGGGATTGGATGCGCGTCAGCTCGTTCATCAGAACGCGCAGCGTCTGCGCACGTTCTGGAATTTCAAGCTCCAGAAGCTTCTCGACCGCCAGGCAGTAGGCCAGGTTGTTCGTCATCGGGCAGAGATAGTCGATGCGGTCCGTCAGCGGAACCACCTGCTGGTAGAACTTCGCCTCGCAGGTCTTCTCAATACCCGTGTGCAGATAGCCGATGTCCGGAGAACACGAGATCACCGCTTCGCCATCGATCTCCAGCAGGAGGCGCAGAACGCCATGAGTAGAAGGATGCTGCGGTCCCATATTCAGGACCATCGTCTGATCTCCAGCAGGATCCTGGTTATTTCGCGCAGAGTCTGCAGCTACCTCCTCCAGGGAAGGGTTCTGCGGATCGCGGGCCTTCAGGACCGGTGTATCGAAGGGATCTGTAAGGACTGCCATTAGCGATATCCCTCCACCGGGTAATCCTTGCGAAGCGGATGACCTTCCCAATCCAGCGGCATCATAATGCGCGTTAGGTTGGGATGACCGGCGAAGTGAATGCCGAAGAGGTCGTAGACTTCGCGCTCATAAAAGTTTGCAGACGGCCAAACGGGCGTAATCGTATCCACCGATGGGTTCTCACCGGAGATCTCCACCGCAAGCCGGATGCGTTCTTTCAGCGTCATCGAAACGATGTGGTACGCCAGCACAAAACGCGGCTCGTTCGGATACCAGTCCACCGCAGTGACTGTCTCAAAAAAGTTGTAGCCCGCAGCCTGGACGGCCTTGCACGCAGCTCCGATCTGCTCACGCGGAACGGTGATCGTCAGTTCATTGCGATCGAACTTTGCCTTGGTCGCCATAGCACCCACAGCCATAAAGGCTGGGTTGGCGGGCATGCCCTCGCGCACAGCATCGAGAGTCAAAAGAGCTTCAGCCATTACAGGTCACCCCGGTCTTCCGCCCAGTCCAGAATGCCCTTCTTCCAAACGTAGAACAAGCCCACAGCTACAAATCCTAGATAAACCAGCATCTCCCAGAAACCGAAGAAGCGCTGGCCGGTAATCGCTGGAAGCCTGCGAAAGATGACTGCCCAGGGAAGCATAAAGACCGCTTCCACGTCGAAGAGGATGAAGAGCATTGCCACCATATAGAACCGCACGGAAAACCGTCCGCGCGCATCGCCCACGGGATCCATGCCGCACTCGTAGGCTCCGAGCTTGGTCTTGTTTCGCTTGTGCTTGCCAATGACGAAGCTGATCGCCACGAATGCGCCTGCAAGGCCAACGGCCACAAGCACCTGCATCACAAGCGGAAGATAGTTCCAGAGATAGGGGTAGCTCTGCATCGGGTCCTTGCTATCGGCTGACGAGGCGCCGGAATTGACGCCGCACGTCTGATTTTAGTTCGTATCAAGTCAGTGTCAAGAAACGGCCGATCATCAACTTGGATGCGCCGCAGTTTTGGCTTGATGTGTCCACCCTCGGCCTCGAAGACTCTGGCCGCTACGGCAGCGTGTAGTCGAAGGTGTAGCTGTGCTTCCCGCCGTCCATAAGGATGTTCATCGATCCGGCAAGGCCGACGAGATCGCCCGTCCCCGAACCAGGAATCACCGTGATCGTAAGCGAAAACTGCCCCGCATGCATCGTCGCCGAGTGCTGCAGCAGAAAGCTGCCGGTCTTTCCGTCCAGGGTTCCAGTCACTCGCTCAATGGCAACATATCCGGCGGAGCCTGCGGCGGGATTTCCACCCGTCAGCATCTCGCCGAGAGAGGTTCCCTCCAGCGTGCCGTGGAAGTGCTTGTCGATAGACATGCGCCCGCGCGTCGGGTCCGGCTCTGTCTCCGAAGTGGACTGCTGGGGTGTCAGCTTGACCTCAAAACTTCCCGTGGCGTGCATCGTTTTTCCTTTCGAAGCCTGCGCGAAGAGCGTGGCGGAGAACAGAGCGAAGAGCAGAAGACTTCTCATCGGAAGAGAGAAGTGTACCAAGCCACAACGGCCTGCCCGTACAGGGCGCTCACCATGCCGCCCACGGCCAGAAAACTCCCAAAAGGAAGCCGTGTGGCACCGCTTGCCTTGCCTCGCAGGAGCAGCCCGACGGCGTAAAGGGTCGCTGCGCAGACCCCGACGAAGAGGGCAAAGAGAGCAGGCGCAAACCCCAGGAAGGCCGCAATCATCGCCAGCAGCTTCGCATCCCCCAGACCCATACCGTCGCGCTTCCGCACCAGCTTGTAGAGCGCGCGAATGGCAAAGAGCAGAAGAAATGCGCCCGCGATCGCCGCCATGCGGCCGTAGATCAGACTCTCCGATCCGGTAAGGAAGATATTTCCGCCATCATGCGTGGCACCGGGCGCTCGCAGCTCGATGTGGTGCTTGGCCAGCAGAACATCTCCCTCATGTGGCCCGAGGAAGATCGTTCGCGTGCAGACGAGCATCATGCCCAGCAAAATTCCGGTTAGCGTGAACCCGTCCGGCAGCAGCTGCGTCTGCCAATCCATCACCGCCAGCCCGATCAGAAGGAAGCCAGCCGCCCAGAGCGTAGCAATCTGCAACGCTCCCGCGCCCAGATAGACCGCCACGGCAAACCACACTCCAGTCACCAGCTCCACCGCCGGATAAACCAGAGAGATCCGGCCGCCGCAGTCGCGACATTTTGCTCTCAGTACGGCGCAACTCAACAGAGGAATATTGTCGTACCAGCGGATCGCATGTCCGCAGCTTCCGCAGCGGGAACGCGGCGAGATGATTGACTCATACCGAGGCAATCGCGCAATGCAGACATTGAGGAAGGAGCCCAGCAGAAGGCCAAGGAAGAATGCCAGGACAAAAAAAAGAGTCGCCACAAACAAAGTATAGTGGCGTCCTTTTGGAATAAAGAGTTGCTGGCGGGTTCATTTCGTCGGAGCGACATTAAACCCTCCAGGAGAGAATGATGAACCACCAGCAAAATCCGAGTAGTTCTGGACTACGCCCAAGGTCGGGCAGCATGCTCAACGGTTTTATGCGCCTGCTTTCCATCGCAGCCATCGCCCTATTCAGTTTGGAGCCTCTACTTACAGCCCAATCCAGCAATATCTCCGAGAATGCCGAGCAACATACCAAAATCCAGTTCGTGGCCTTTGGCGATAGCCTGTTGGACTGCGGCACTTACTCTCCCTTTGCCACGATCTTTTTTGGCGGCGGCAAGTATTCTACGAATCCAACTGAAATCTTCCCTCAACTTGTCGCTGAGCATTACGGAAGTCTTCTCGAACCGGCGGCGCTCGGCGGCTTCGGTATCCCGTTGATTCCGACCACCGGGCTCTGCTATGCACAGGGTGGCGCTCGTGTGACATTACAGCCGGGACCGGGTCATGCGGCAGAGGGAACCCGAAACGCCAATTTTGCTTTGTCCACGACGGTTCCTGTGGCCGAACAAATCCAAACCTATTTGAAAGTGCATAAGAGATTCACGTCCAACCAGATCATCTTTCTACAAGGTGGCGCGAACGATGTTCTGGTGAACCTTGAGGCAGCCCAGACCGCAGGTACCGCTGCGGCGCAACAGGCTGCCGTGGCGGCCATCATGCAGGCCGCTATCGATTTGGGAAATCTCGTTCAGACCCTGAAGGCGAACGGAGCCACGCGCATCGTGCTGGTGAATATGCCTGACCTGGGAGTAACCCCTCAAGGCGTGGCCACCGCAGACCATGGTGCGAGTCTCACGCAAATCTGCCAGCTTTTCAATGCGACTCTTCAGCAAACTCTTCAACAACAAGGTTTACTTGATCAAGTGATCCTGATCGATCTCTTTACCTTTGTAGAGAATACCGTCAAGAACTTCAAAGAGCTCGGGTTCCAGGTATCCAATACCGGAACCGCCTGCGATGCTCAGGCTGAGATCGCAAGGGCCAAGCGGCTTCATTTAGATAACCCTACGACCTTCTCTGACTCCCTCTTCTGTTCACCGCAGACTTTGACTGCACCAAATGCGGCTCAGGATTTCGAGTTTGCAGATCCGATTCATCCCACTACGCATTTCACACAGCTCTTTGCTCCCTTAGTTATTCAGCAGATAGACGCAAGTCCATTGAAGTGACAAATCGCACGAAGGATCGATTAGAGGGGACAGATCTTCTTCGGTCTGTTCCCCCTAATCGCGACATTTCGAGAAGGCATTAAAAATCGACATGCGCTCGCACGGTAG
>JAHFTZ010000168.1 GCA_023265355.1 Terriglobus sp. | reverse complement strand
TTTCAAACGTTCGGCCTACCTGATCAACGATCACTACTCGGGGATGCACGTCGCCCGTCCCGTGCCATGGACGGAATTGATTAGAGAAACCTAATTGTAAGAAATCGCCGCTATCCCTGCGAGAAGAATCTTTAAAGAGGCCTGTCTGTTCCTCCACACTCCGGTGCCGTATTCTTTCCAAGCAAACGGAGACACGAAACATGAGCCTGAACCCCAACGCCGGAAAACTGCCCTCACCGGCATCGCTCGCGAACCTGCCCCGCCTCACGTCGGATTATTTCGCCCTCCTTCCCGATGTGGAACAGCCAGCGCAGCGCGTCGCCTTCGGCACCTCAGGTCATCGCGGATCGGCCCTCCTGGGCAGCTTCAACGAGCAGCACATCCTCGCCATCACGCAGGCCATCTGCGAGTACCGCGCGGGCGAAAAAATCGACGGGCCCCTCTTCCTTGCGATGGATACGCACGCCCTCTCCGAGCCTGCCTTCATCTCCGCGCTCGAAGTCCTCGCCGCCAACGGCGTCACCACACTGATCGACAGCGAGCGCCGCTACACCCCCACGCCCGCTCTCTCGCACGCCATCCTCACGTACAACCACGGCAGGACGACAGGCCTCTCCGACGGCATCGTCATCACGCCCTCGCATAATCCTCCCGTCGACGGCGGCTTCAAGTACAACCCGCCCAACGGCGGACCGGCGGACACCAATGTCACCAAGTGGATCGAGAATCGCGCCAATGACCTCCTGCGCGCGCACCTCGAAGGCGTCAAACGCATCCCCTTTACCAAGGCCCTCAACGCCTCCACCACACAGAAGCACGACTTCCTCTCCGAGTACGTCGGCCATCTCGAAGACGTGCTCGACCTCGACATCATCCGCTCCTCGGGTCTCTCCTTCGCCGTGGATCCCCTTGGCGGCGCGGGCGTGGACTACTGGCCGCGCATCGCGGAGCAGTACAAGCTGCCGCTCACCGTCCTCTCCACCGAAGTCGACCAGACCTTCCGCTTCATGACGCTCGATTGGGATGGCAAGATCCGCATGGACTGCTCCTCGCCCTACGCCATGGCCAGCATGATCGCGAAGAAGGACAAGTTCGACGTCGCCTTTGCCTGCGACACAGACCACGACCGCCATGGCATCGTCGCGCGCTCCGTCGGCCTGCTCAATCCGAACCACTACCTCGCCGTGGCCATCCAGTACCTCTTCACCAACCGCTCCGGATGGGGAAAAGATGCTGCCATTGGCAAGACGCTCGTCTCTTCCTCGATGATCGACCGCGTGGGCGCAGGGATCGGCCGTAAAGTTCTGGAGGTTCCAGTTGGCTTCAAGTGGTTTGTCGACGGCCTCATGGACGGATCGCTCGGCTTCGGCGGAGAAGAGTCCGCAGGCGCCAGCTTCCTCCGCAAGGACGGGGGTCCTTGGTCCACGGATAAAGACGGTCCCATCATGGGTCTGCTTTCAGCCGAGATGACCGCGCGCACCGGCAAAGATCCCGGCCAGCTTTACGCCGACCTCACTGCAAAGTACGGCGAGCCCGTCTACCAGCGCATCGACGCCACAGCCACACGCGAAGAGAAGGCCAAGCTCAGCAAGCTCTCGCCCGAACAGGTCAAGGTAAAAGATCTCGCCGGAGAGCCCATCACACAGGTCCTCACCAACGCTCCCGGCAACGGCGCTGCCATCGGCGGCCTGAAAGTTGCCACGGAGAACGGCTGGTTCGCCGCCCGGCCATCCGGCACGGAAGACGTCTACAAGATCTACGCTGAGAGCTTCAAGGGCGAAGATCACCTCAAGCAGATCCAGACCGAAGCCAAAGCCCTGGTGGACGCAGCGCTGGCAGGGTAATTCAGCACATATACGCCCTCCGGTAAATACGGAGTTGGGCCTCTCTCAAGCGCGAAAGAGCGAGAGAGCTCTCGCTCAAATAAGTATCGTGTTACGATATAAATGTCGTGGCGATTATGTCTAAAAAAAACGAAAAGAGTGAGATTCAGTCGCTCGCCAGATTCCGTCATGAGATCAGGCGCTTTCTCCAGTTCAGCGAACAGGCGGCAACGGCGGCGGGTCTGCAGCCACAGCAGCATCAACTCCTGTTGCAAATCGCGGGAGCACCGGACGGCACCCTGGTGACCATCTCCTACATAGCCGAGGTCATGACCCTTCGACACCACACGGTGGTCGAACTCAGCAAGCGATGCGAGTCAGCGGGTCTCGTACGTAGAACGCCGGACGTCAACGATCGCAGATGCGTATTGCTGGAACTGACAGATCAGGGACATCTTGCACTTCAACAGCTCTCAGAGGTCCATGCGCGGCAGTTACGCGAATTAGCGCCCACCCTGATCCAGGCATTGACACGCATCGGCAGGGCAAAACCCTAGACGGTTTGGCCTCTGCAAACCGCACAGTGAAAGAAGGCACACTTGCAGTCGGAACCATCGGGTCTTAGGGATTTCACGGTCGATCAACGTGTCTGGATGCTCTCTGGCGTTGCAGTCGGTATCGGCCTCTGCGCCACCATGCTGGCCGTTCTGCTTCTGCGCTGCATCGCGCTCTCAACCAATGTGTTTTACTACCACCGCTTCAGCACTGCTTCGGTCTCTCCCTCCGGCAGTTCGCTGGGGCATTGGATGGTGATCGTTCCAGTCGTCGGAGGTCTTCTTGTGGGCCTGATGGCTCGATTCGGCTCGGACAAGATACGTGGGCATGGCATCCCGGAAGCCATTGAAGCGATTCTTCTCCATCGCGCCAAAGTCGATCCGAAGATCGCGATTCTGAAACCGGTCTCGGCGGCCATCGCCATCGGTTCGGGCGGTCCGTTCGGAGCGGAAGGCCCCATCATCATGACCGGCGGGGCCTTTGGATCGCTCATCGGACAGTGGATGCATGTGACCGATGCCGAACGAACCACGCTTCTCGTCGCCGGTGCGGCTGCGGGAATGTCGGCAACTTTTGCGACGCCGCTGGCCGCGATTCTTCTCGCCGTGGAACTTCTGCTCTTCGAATGGCGGCCTCGAAGCCTGGTGCCGGTAGCCATCGCAAGTACCACCGCTGGGCTGTTTCGGACGTATTGGCTCGGTTCGGGACCTCTCTTCGAGATGCCGACTCTGGCGGGAACGCATGCCGTATCCTTCGCCATCGGCTCTCTCTTTTTGGGCGCTTTCCTCGGCATAGTTGCAGCGGCCATGAGTCGCATGATGTACGCCTTCGAAGATCTCTTTGAGCATCTTCCTCTCCACTGGATGTGGTGGCCTGCCATCGGCGGCCTCGGCATTGGAGTGGGAGGCCTTTTCTTTCCTCGTGGCCTCGGAGTTGGCTACGACAACATCGCCGAACTGCTCCACGGAAGTGCTCCCCTGAAACTCATCGTCGGAATCCTGATCGCGAAATCACTGATGTGGGCCTTTTCCCTGGGGTCGGGAACCTCCGGTGGCGTACTTGCACCGCTGCTCATGATCGGCGGAGCGGTGGGAGCGCTCGCGGGACATGTGGCTCATGCTCCGTATGAGGCGCAGGCGTTCTGGGCCCTGATCGGTATGGGGGCCATGCTCTCCGGATCGCTCGGCGTTCCTCTCACCGCCATCCTCTTCAGCCTGGAAGTGACCCATTGCCTGCCTGCTCTCCTTCCGCTTACGGTGGCCTGCATCGCGTCGTATCTTGTGACCGCTCTCATCATGCCGCGGTCGATCCTGACCGAAAAACTTAGCCGGCGAGGCTATCATCTCACCCGCGAGTACGGTGTCGATCCGCTTGAACTTGTTCTTGTCCGAGAAGCCATGTCAGCGCTCGCCGCCAACGCCCCGACATCGCCGCGCCCTGCCTTCTACGCTTATGCCGACGCAACAACGCGGGGAGCGGCGGAGATGATGGCGACCGAAGGGTTGGAAACCATGCCCGTCGTCGATCGGGAGACCGGTCTCATCTGCGGCGAGCTATCGCTCAAAGATTTGCTGCGAGGAAGAAGCCTATCCCTGGAACGCGAGAATGAGCGCCTTCGCCTCTTTAGATATACCGCTCCAGTGCGACGAGAGCGTGCGTGAGCGATAATTGCCCATTTGAATGAGTTACTTACATGACCATATTCTTCTGCCGGGAGCAAATAGGGTTCGGCGGATACAGAAAGATTGACTAACGCGGAATCGTCCTTCGCGCTTGACGCATCTACTCCACAAAGGTAATTTGATAACAGTGTTGACCAACTCCATCGCGATCTGTAGCTGTTGCCCCTGTTGTACGGGGACACTCTGTCGCGTTGGTTGTTGTTGTCTGTAGTAAGTCGAGCTTCACACACTCGCCCCAGACATAAGAGCATCCCACCCACGCACAGAGCCAAACGGCAGCGTGGGTTTTCTCTTTCTGGAGACACTCCCCACCGCAGGCCATAAAGCTACAGGCCTCACCCAACGGATTCAGGAGTCAGCAATGCCCTACACCACCACAGCAGACCTCTCCACAGCGCGCGTTTCGCGTTTTGACGCTGTCAGCCAGCCCAAGGTAAAAGCCACGCTGGGCCACAAGTACGGCTCTGCACAGATCGACATGCTCGCGATCGGCATCGCGCTCACCCTCGCGCTGCTCATTCGCCTCAACATCATCCCCAGTATCGGGTTCTAACAGGAGCGCCGACGCCTCCTCCACCATGTCCCCTTCCGCCACATTAGAACGCAACAAACACGGCCACGCGACCCAGAATGTCTCTGAGGGCGGGAGTGGGTTTCTGCGCCTTCTGCCTGGCATGGCTCTGCTCTTTGGGATCGGTCTTCTCGGCAAACTGATGGAGACGCTCGGCCGCAACCTCCAGGCCCGGCACATCTACTTCCCGCACATGGAGTATGTTCTCTGGGCCATCATCCTTGGCCTTCTGATCTCCAACACCATTGGCGTCTCGAAGATCTTCGCTCCCGGCGTCGCGACCTATGAACTCTGGCTCAAGCTCGGCATCGTTCTTGTGGGCGCAAAGTTTCTTTTTAACGACATCCTGCATCTCGGCGGACTCTCTCTCTTCCTGGTCTTCATTGAACTGGCGCTCTCTCTCAGCTTCATGACGCTGCTTGGAAAGATCTTCCGTCTTCCGCCCAAGCTCACCTCTCTGCTCGCCATCGGCAGCTCCATCTGCGGCGTTACCGCCATCATGGCCGCGCAGGGCGCGATCGAGCCGGATGAAGAAGACACCTCTACCGCCATCGCCGCCATCCTGATGCTCGGCGCGATCGCCCTCTTCACCTTCCCGCTCATCGGTCATGCCCTCCACATGACGCAGCAGGCCTATGGCATGTGGACCGGCCTCGCCGTGGACAACACCGCCGAAGCCACCGTCACCGGTGCGCTCTACGGCGAAGAAGCCGGGCGCTTCGCCGTCCTCGCCAAGACAGCCCGCTCCGCTTTCATCGGCTTCGTCGTCCTCGGCTACGCAGTCTACTGGTCGTCCAAAGGCAAGGCGCCGAACGTCACGAACAAGGCGCTCTTCCTCTGGCAGAAGTTCCCGAAGTTCATCCTCGGCTTCCTTGCGATCTCGGTTCTGGCCACGGCGGGATTCTTCACCAAAGGACAACTTACCAGCCTCTCGAACCTCTCGCGCTGGGCCTTTCTTCCCGCCTTCGCCGGTGTGGGCCTGCGCACGCAGCTGCGCGACCTCGTCGGACAGGGCTGGCGTCCCATCGTCGTCGGCGTCCTGGGCGAGATCGCCATCGCTCTGATTACTCTCGGCCTCGTCTTCTGGGCCTACCACTCCCTGGGGGCCGGCCGATGATCTCTTCTTCGCCATCCCGCAGCCTCGCTTCTTTGTCATCCCGTAGCGAAGCGCAGGGATCTGCTTTTCCCCGGCACCCCGCCGCACAAAGCATCCGGAGCGCACAAACAGATGCCTGTTGTCACCCGACAACGCCCTGTTGCCGCTAAGCAAAACCCGCACCTCCCTCTAAAACAAACAAGAAATATAAGCCTTCAAAGCCGCACACACGCGGG
>JAHFTZ010000167.1 GCA_023265355.1 Terriglobus sp. | reverse complement strand
TGGGGAGAGTACTTCACGGAGTTTTCCAGAACGTTCATCAGTACGGAGCGAAGATCTTCGACATCTCCCGCGACGATGACGGCAGCACCCTGCGCTCGGTCTTCCATCTGGACCGCTTCTGGGGCGAGTTGATGCCTGCGCGCTATATCGTTCAGACACTCCAGAGTGAGGGCGCGCAGGTCGACCGGGAGCCGATGCCGTGCCGACTTGCGCTGGCTGGCATCGCCAGCGCGCAGAATCTGCTCTACCGTGGCTAGAAGGCGAGCATTGTCTTCCATCATCATGCCGTAGAAACCCTGACGTTGATCTTCGGACATCGGTCGCTGCTGCAACGTTTCGAGCGAGAGTTGGAGGGAAGCAATGGGTGTTTTCAACTCATGCGTGACCGAATTTAGAAAGCTGTCCTGGCGCTCGTTGCGCCGAATCTCCCGTACGAGAAAGATCGTGTTGATGATCATCCCGGCAATCATCAGGATAAAAAGCACGATACCCAGAACGAGAAGCACAGGGAATCGCTTGCCGTTGACGATGATCCATCCGAACTGAAGCACCACGGCCGTGGCCACCAGGCAGACGCCCAGTGTAAGAAAGAATGCGATGGCACCCCGCCGCCGTGTACTGTTCATGCTCAATGCACCCTCACCGTGTCGCACTGCGTGCAAACGCAGAAAAGCCCCGATGATAGATAGTATCCACCGGGGCCTGTGTTCTGTCTTGCAAGCAGACTTAGACGCCTGCGGGCTTGGGGTTTTTGCGATCGTAGACGGCGACCTGAACCTTCTTGGCCAGGCCTACCTTTTGCAGCAGCCAGATGCCGTAGTAGTTCGGATCGAACTCATACCAGGTCAGGCCGTGACGGACGGACACTGGATGTGCGTGATGGTTGTTGTGCCAGCCTTCGCCACCGGTGAGCAGGGCGACCCACCAGCTGTTGCGCGAGTCATCCTTGGTCTCGAAGCGGCGCGAACCGAAGAGGTGGGTTGCGGAGTTTACGAGCCAGGTGGAGTGCAAGCCAAGCGTGACGCGAAGGAAGGTTCCCCAGAGGACCATACCCAGGGCGCCCATGATGCGATGGCCGGGCGATGCAAGCGCTGCGCCGATGGCGATCTGCGCGAAGCCAGCAAGCGTAAGCGGCAGCCAGTGCCATTTGCTCAACCAGACGTGAGCGCGGTCGCGGGTAAGGTCAGGAGCATAGCGTCCCAGCAAAGCCGTTTCAGAGTGAAGCGCGCGGCCTGAGAGGATCCAGCCAGCGTGCGCCCACCATGTGCCATCATGCGGCGTGTGAGGATCGCCATCGTGATCGCTGTACTGGTGATGCACGCGATGCGTGGCCACCCAGAAGATCGGTCCGCCCTCGAGCGCCAGCGTACCGCAGGCGGTCTGTAAGATCTCCAGCCAACGGGGAACGCGGTAGCCGCGGTGCGTAAGAAGCCGGTGATACGTCATGCCGATGCCGACGTTGATTGCGAGGAAGTACATGATGACGCCTGCGGCGACATTCTTCCAGGACCAGAACACGGGGAGAAGGGCGGCGAGCGCGCCTACGTGGAAAGCGCCCATCGCGATGGAGGTAATCCAATTGATACGGCCCTGCTGCTGGTCGCGGCCCATGCGAAGGTCCTGCTTCACCTTTTCGCGGGTAGCTGCCGCGGCAGACAGGCCGCTCGTCGGTACGACCACTGCATTCATGTCGGGAACTTCTGTCACAACTGGGGACATAATGTCTTCAAACCTCAGCTTTATTTAGAGCCGTTACTCAAGCTCGTATGGTCAACGTAGCAGCCTTTATGCCCCTGGTTGTGTAACACTTTTGTAAGCGCAAGTGGGGTCGTGTCCGATCCAGCGATACGCTCGCAAAAGCTGAAAATATCCAATAAAAACGCTGTATTTGATCTGCTCACAACCGAGGCTTACAGAACTATGACAAATGCTCTGCCCCCTTTTCGTCTTCGCCCGACCTTCAGCCCGCGCCCCTGGGGACGCCGCGATCTCAAGCCCTGGTACACGCTCGATCCGAAAGAACTAGGCACGGAGCCTATCGGCGAATCCTGGCTCACTGGACCGCAGGCCGTGGCAGAGACGGGACCACTCTCCGGCGTGACACTTGCCGAGATTGCGAAGACGCATGCCGCCGCGTTACTTGGGGTATGGGAGGGCGAAGGCGAATTTCCGCTTCTGCTCAAGCTGCTCTTCCCGGACGACAAACTCTCCGTTCAGGTGCATCCCAACGATGAGCAAGCGCAGGCCATGGGACAGCGGCGCGGCAAGACGGAGTGCTGGTACACCCTTGCGGCGGAACCGGGAGCGGCGGTTTCCTGCGGTCTGAAGCCAGGTGTGACCCCCGACCAGATACGCGCCTTCTCAACCAGATTGAACTTCACGTTGGCGACATGATCTTCGTCGATGCAGGGACTGTCCATGCCATCGGACCCGGCCTCACTCTGCTTGAAACGCAGCAGACCTCCGACATTACCTATCGCATGTATGACTATGGTCGTCCGCGTGAACTGCACCTGGAGCAGGGAATTGCAGTAGTCAAGGCAAAGACAGCCGCTGGTCCTGTAAAGCCGGAGGCGCTGCCTCTGAATGCCGCACATGGCGTTCGCGGAACTCGTCTCATCCAGCAGCACTACTTCACAGTTGACCGCTTTGACCTTCCCTCCGATGGCACTCTGGATATCGCAGATGCAGCGGGGAAGCCGCATTGCATCGTTGCGCTTGAAGGAGGTGCGACTTTGAAGGCTTCGGATGGCAGCGAAGTAGAGCTTCTTCTTGGAACAGCGACCGTGATTCCGGCTTCGATCACCAGCTACACCATCTCGGCCGGAGCGAATGGCTTCGCTTGTGTCCGATCTATGCCGTAAAGCACACAGTTTGTCGACATAGGTGATCATTTCCAGGAAAGATAGTATTGCGAACCAAGTAAGTAGAAAGCTACAGGGAATAGTTCGGGCCCGGGTGCCCAAACTATTCCCTGTAGCTCTTCTGCTCAGTAGCTGTTAGCTAGGAAAGCACTCTGATTCTCCACAATTGAGAGGATGCGGCGCTGGCACATGAATTGGCGGCAGTTTTGGCTGAGGCTGTGCCGGACTAACTGGCTCTGCGCTCACTGCCGCGGCGGCGGCAAAAAAAAGTGCAGAGGCCATTGTTGTCCGTATTACGATCTGACTCGTTAATTTCATTTACTTACCTTTCTACGATGTTACTCAAATATCCCCTGTGGGGACATTGAGTCATATCTTAGCCAGGACAATATAAAGAACGCACAAAGAGTCTGGGGTGCGATGTAAGCCTCTTT
Organism: Terriglobus sp.; assembly: GCA_023265355.1. GTDB lineage: Bacteria > Acidobacteriota > Terriglobia > Terriglobales > Acidobacteriaceae > Terriglobus. Next base: position 2,698 of record JAHFTZ010000167.1, on the reverse strand, counting down.
CCGCATTGCTTCGTGTGGCCAGCTAAAGTCCGCACGTACTAAGAGGCAATGCCAGGCAAAACGGGTGATGTGGAACTTTGAACTAACGTAAAAAGACGCTTAGCTCATTGGCTGCAGCCCGCAGATAGGGAAGATAACGGGTCTGCATATCCATGACGGGCATGCGTGGAGCGTTACCACTCAGATTTACCGTGGCAACCACCTTGCCTGCAGGCGAAAAGACCGGCACGGCAAGAGAGCGGAGACCGACCTCGAACTCCTGGTCGCAGACCGCATAGCCGTTACGTCGTACATTGCGCAGAAGCATACGCAGCTTCTCGGTGGAATTGACCGTCCGAGGCGTGAGCGGCGTCAGGATCACACGCGCAAGATATCTCTCCACATCTTCAGGAGCCTGGAAGGCCATCAATACGCGACCCATGGAGGTACAGTAGGCCGGAAGGCGCGAACCGATGTGCAGATCCACGCTCATCATGCGGTTCACGGTCGTCCTGGCGATGTAGACAATATCATCCCCATCCAACGTGGCGACGGAGAAGCTTTCGCGCAGTTGTGCGCTCATGCGCTCCAGAATCGGCTGTGCCGCGCTCGAGAGATTGTTGCTCGAGGTATACGTATGACTGAGCGTGAGCATCTTCGGTCGCAGAGAGTATCGCTGTCCATCTTCTGCGCCTGCAAATCCAAGCTTCGTCAGGGTGTAGAGGCATCGCCGGACTGCCGCTCGAGAAAGTCCCGTTTTGACGCTCAGTTGGGAGATGGTCATCTGGCGGGTCTGCTGCGAAAACGCCTGGATGACTGCCAGGCCGCGGGCAAGGGAGGTCATGAAGTTCGGATCACCCGTGTACTGCTCCAGAGACTGCGCCGGTGTGATTCGTTTTGCCGGATCCACTGTCGCGGGAGGTACAGGCGTGGCAACTTCGGCGGGCTTCGTTTCCGTTGGCATTGGGACTCCTGTCCGCATTCGTGCGATACCCGGACTCCTATAACGATAAACGCACGGATGGGTCGTGCGCAAATTGAGGCACTGGAGACGGCATTGTTAGAATCGAACTCGCGATGAAACTCGAGACCTTGCCGCCCCATGACCTTCAAAAATCCTTTGCTACTCCCATCTCTAATGGGCAAAGCTCTGGCAGATGAAGCTGCCTGTTCGACAGTAAGAACATAAAAAGCCCATGCGATTTCCCGGCGTGGGCTTTTCTGCTGCAATGACACTTGCTATTCAACCGGAGAATCAAGGACCATCATCCCCATGAACCGCCGTGAACTTCTGCGCACTGCTGCCCTTTCTGCCGCCGCCCTTCCTGCCCGTAACCTCTTTGCGCAGATGCCTGCTTCCTCCGAGATCAAGCAGGTGATGGTCGTCTTCAAATGCCACCTCGACGTGGGCTTCAGTGACACGCAGGCGAACGTCATGCGGAAGTACTTCGAGGTCTACTTCCCTCAGGCTATCGCCCTGGGCGCTGCTCAACGCGAGCAGGGGAAAGACCCTTACACGTGGACGACGGGCTCCTGGCTGCTCTACGAGTATCTTGAACGATCCTCACCAGCGCAGCGCAAGGCAGTGGAAGCGGCGATTACGAATCGCGATCTCGCATGGCACGCGCTCCCGTTCTCCTGGGAGACGGAGGCGATGGATCGCACGCTTATCGAAGGTGGACTCGGCTTTTCCGAAGAACTGGATCGCCGCTTCGGAACGAAGACCACCGGCTCCAAGATGACAGATGTTCCCGGCCATTCGCGCGGCCTGATTGCTCCGCTCGCCGCGCATGGCGTGACGTTTTTGGACATCGGAGTGAACGCGGCCAGCACCCCGCCCGACATTGCTGACCTTTCGCTTTGGCAGGACCCTACAGGAGCGCAGATCGTCCTCGCCTATCACCGCATGGACTATGGCGGTACTATCCTCGTTCCAGGATCGACCCTCGCATATTCCATGCAGGTGCGGAACGACAACAGCGGTCCGCATACACCGGAGGAGATTGCTTCGATCTACGCCGATCTCCGGAAGCAGTTTCCAAACGCGGAGATCAAAGCTGCGTCCCTCACTGACGTAGCGAACGCCATTGCTCCTTTCAGAGGCAACCTGCCTGTCGTCAAACAAGAGATCGGTGATACCTGGATTCACGGGATCGCCAGCGATCCACCCAAACTCGCGGAGTATCGCGCCATCGCACGGCTTCGGCAGCAGTGGATCCAGGATGGCAGGTTCGCTATTGGGGATGCGACCGACCGCCGCTTCCTCCGTCGCTATCTGCTCGCGATCGAACATACCTGGGGCACGGATACGAAGAGCTACCTCGACAACGATCACTATCGTCCTACAGCCATTGTCGCGGCGGACCAGCAGGGGCTTCCGGGCTACTCACGGATGGAGACGAGTTGGAAAGAGAAGCGCGATGACATTACAGAAGCCCTCGGTACTCTGCCCTCGGCACTTCAGATTCAGGTAGCCACTGCTCTGCAGAGGCTCGATCCCGTCGAGCCTTCCTCGAACGGCATGCACCCTGTGCGCGTAGGCGAAGTTATCGAATGTCCTAACTTTCTGCTTACCTTCGATGCGACGGGAGCCATCACTCGGCTACAGAATCGCCGATCACAGAAAGAGTGGGCCTCGCCTGCGCATCCTCTGGCGGTCTTCACCTACCAGACGCTTTCTTTGCAGGAGTTCACGGATTTTATTGCGCTTTACATCCAT
>JAHFTZ010000166.1 GCA_023265355.1 Terriglobus sp. | reverse complement strand
AAGGCGAGGGAAGCCAGCCAGAGCGCCTGCGTGGAGCCCGGAATCTGGTGTGCGGCCGCCATGTGGATCAGAGTGGGAACATCCATCGTGCCCGTGACCGTGTACAGCCAGAGGATACCCACCAGCAGAATCGCCGAGGGGATGAAGGCGTAGAGGAAGTACTTCATCGCCGAGCGCTTGCGCTTCTCCGTTCGTCCGAAGGTCGCGATGAGGATCGTCATCGGAACCAGCGCCAGCTCCCAGAAGGCATAGTAGAGGAAGAGGTCCAGCGAAACGAACACGCCGAACATAGCGACCTGTTGCAGAAGGAAGAGCGTGTAAAAAAGCTTCTTGCGCGAACCGATAGCGTTCCAGCTTGCAAGAACTCCGAGCGGAGCCAGCAGGCCGGAGAGCACCACCAGCCACATCGACAGACCATCCACGCCGAGGTGATAACGGATAGCGGGCGAAGCAATCCACGGCAGGTTCTGATCGAAGGCAAATTGACCGGCCGCCAGTGCGTGCCAGTGAGCGGGGAGATGGAGCGTAAGGCCGAAGGTGATCAACGTGACGATAAGTGCTGCGGTCTGCTGCAATCGTCCGCGGTCAGGAAGGACGGCCAACAGCACCGCACCCGCCAGCGGCGTGATGAGGATCAGCGAGAGGATAATGGGATCGAACGGCTGCATGGTCTCTTGGTTCTCTCTAGCGCAGGTGCAGGCTGGTTACTGCCATGATGAAAAGGACGACAGCGGCGCCGGCAGCAAGCCAGCCCGCATACGAGCGAATATTTCCTGACTGCATGCGCTGCGTCAGGTTCGAACCACCACGTGTGATGAAAGCAAGCGCGCGGGCAGAGCCACTCACAACGCCTCGTTCCACCACGTTTTCCAGCAGAAAACGAGAACCGTACTCAAGCGGCTTCACGATCGCGAAGTGATAGAGCTCGTCTACGTAAAACTTATTCGCAACAACACGGTACAAGCCGGAATTCGCAGACATCGCACCCAGGGTTCCGGGCTTGCGGCGATAGAAGAAGTCGGCGAGGAAGAGGCCGAACAGAGCCGCCAGAACCGAGACAGCAGCCAGACCGAGTTCCAGCGAATGAGAGACCTCATCCACATTAGCGACATTCTCCGCATGTGCTGTGACCGCAAATACTGGATCCAGGAAGTGCTGAATCTCATTATGGCCGCCGAGTGCCTCAGGAATGCCAACCCAACCGCCCACTGCGGCCAGCACTGCAAGAACGCACAGCGGAGCCAGCATAATCCACGGCGATTCGTGCACGCCGTGCGCATGTGTAGCCTGACCGGAGTCGTGTTCGGCTTCCATGACCAGCGTAGTATCTTTGCGGGCGTGAATAGGCGCGTGATCGTTATGCCCGTGCGCGTCCGTGTGCTCCGAAAAGCGCTCTGCACCGAAGAAGGTCTTGTACCAGAGGCGGAACATGTAAAAGCTCGTCATGGCGGCAGTGAGCAGACCGACAGCCCAAAGGAGCTTGGCTAGAGGATTGTGCCATGCGAACGTCTGATACAGGATCTCGTCCTTCGAGAAGAAACCGGCAAACGGAGGGAAGCCCGCAATCGCGAAGACCGCAATCGTCATCGTCCAAAAGGTCACCGGAATCCGCTTGCGCAGACCACCCATCACGCGCATATCCTGCTCGCCGCTGAGTGCGTGAATCACCGACCCGGCCGCAAGGAAGAGAAGCGCCTTGAAGAACGCATGCGTCATCAGGTGGAAGACTGCAGCTGAGTAAGCCGCAACGCCGCAGCCCATGAACATGTATCCGAGCTGCGAGACCGTGGAGTAAGCCAGAACGCGCTTGATATCGTTCTGCACCATGCCGATGCAGGCAGCGAAGATCGCCGTTGCCGCACCGATTACCGCGACAATGCTCAGAGCCAGCGGAGAGCGATCAAACAACACGTGCGAGCGAGCCACCATGTAGATGCCGGCAGTGACCATCGTTGCAGCGTGGATGAGCGCCGAAACAGGTGTCGGACCTTCCATCGCGTCTGGCAGCCAAACATAGAGCGGAATCTGCGCCGATTTACCGGCAGCACCGAGGACGAGCAGCAGAGCAATGGCCGTTAGAAAACCACCATGCAACTCGGGCTGCGCTGTGATCTGCGCAAACACGCTAGAGAAACTCAGCGTGCCGAAGTGCGCGATCGTCAGGAACATAGCCAGCAAGAAACCAAAGTCGCCGATGCGGTTGACGACGAAGGCCTTCTTACCTGCGTTCGAAGCAGAGTCCTTCGTGAAGTAGAAGCCGATCAGAAGGTAGGAAGCAAGACCCACGCCCTCCCAGCCTACAAAGAGCAGAAGGAAGCTCTCGGCCAGCACCAGCACGAGCATGAAGAACATGAACAGGTTCAGGTAAGCAAAGAAGCGCCAGTAGCCCTCTTCGTGCGCCATGTAGCCCACGGAGTACAGGTGAATCAGGAAGCCAACGCCCGTCACGACGCCGAGCATGATCAGCGTGAGATGGTCGACGGAGAATGCAAAGTCCACATGGAACCCGGGGACGGAGATCCAGGGACGAGACGCGACACTCATCGAGAGCGGAGCGCCTGCGGCTTTCATCGTGGCCCAAAGCCACGCCACCAACGCGGCGGACAGGCCGGTAAAAAGCAAAGCCACGCCCGCCACTGCGGCGCGTGGAAGTCTGCGGCCCACGGTCCCGTTAACCAGGAAACCCAGGAAGGGAAGCAGCGGTATGAACCAGAGGTATTGAGGAGACATCGTTTTCGGCTCGTCCTTAGTTCTTCATCAGGTTGATCTGGTCAACGTTCAGGGTTTGCCGCGCACGGAAGATAGCGATAATGATGGCAAGACCCACCGCAGCTTCCGCAGCGGCCACCACCATTACGAAGAAGACGAAGATCTGACCGTGCACCAGCTTCCACTGATGGGCAAAGGCGACAAAAGTCAGATTCACGGCATTCAGCATCAATTCGATCGACATAAAAATCGTGATGATGTTGCGCTTGATCAGAAACGACCCGATGCCGATGCAGAAGAGAACAGCAGCGAGGATAAGGTAATACGCAATGGGAACCATCTACTGCTCCTTCCTTGCCAGAACCACGGCTCCGAGAATCGCAACCAGAATCAGGATGCTTGTGACCTCAAAGGGCAAGAGAAGCTCGGTGAACAGCACACGCGAGATCTCAGTGATATTCGAGGTGGTGTGATTCAGTGATCCTCCTAGCGTGGCATAGCCCAGCGCAGCGCGCTCGTGCATGAACATGTAGGTCAGCAGAGCAAGGATTGCGGCTACGCCCGGAATGCCTGCGATGTACGCAGCGCGGCTGCCCGTGGTTCGCTCTTCTTCGCCCGCATTGAGCAGCATGACGACAAAGACAAAGAGCACCATGACGGCGCCAGCGTAGACAATCACCTGGGCCGCAGCTAGAAACTCCGCGCCCAACGTCCAATAGATGACGGCAAGCGACATCATCACCACCACCAGAGAAAGGGCGGAGTTGATGGGGTGCCGCTGAAAGAGCAGGTTCAGCGCTCCAGCGACACACAGCACGGCGAAGATGAGAAACAGCACAAGTTGCATCGGCTGATAAATCCTTCAAACGCTACAGCGATTCGAGACCGGTTAAGTACCGCGTGAATAAGCCGCTATCCGTGGATTGCGAGGACGAGCGCCGTGACCAGAATATTTGCCATCGCCAGCGGAAGCAGAAACTTCCATCCAAAACTCATGAGCTGGTCATACCGGAAGCGCGGCAACGTTCCGCGCACCCAGATATAGAGAAACAAGAAGCAAAGAACCTTGAAGACAAACCAGAAGATTGGCAGAACTGCCTGCACGATGGCTCCGCCAAAGTCGGGGATCAGATGACCGAAGGGCGAACTTGCTCCACCAAAGAAGAGCAGCGTTGCCACACACGCAACGGTGATCATGTTGGCGTACTCGGCCATGAAGAACATCGCAAACTTCATGGAGGAATACTCCGTATGGTATCCCGCCACCAGCTCGGACTCCGCTTCCGGTAAATCGAAGGGAGCGCGATTCGTTTCCGCGTACGCCGCCATGAGGTAAATGAAGAACCCGACGATCTGCAAACCACCGATGACGTTCCACGAGCGCATGCCGTGCGCGGACTGCGAATCCACGATATCGCGCAGGCGCAGCGACTGCGAACGCATCACGCATCCCACCAGCGAAAGACCCAGAGCCAGCTCATAGCTGATCATCTGTGCCGTAGCGCGCAACGAACCAAGAAGAGAATACTTGTTGTTCGAGCTCCAACCGGAGAGCGCAATACCGTAGACGCCGATGGACGTAATGCCCAGCACGACCAGCAGGCCGATGTTGATATCGGATACCTGGAAGATATCGACGCCCTTGACGGTGGTGAGCGCACCGAAGGGAACAACCGCAATCGAAATCAGAGCGCAGCCGAGGGCGATGACCGGAGCCAGCACGAAGAGCGGACGCTCCACGGCCAGCGGCATCAGATCTTCTTTGAGGAAGAGCTTGATCCCGTCCGCGAGTGGCTGGAGCAGACCGAACGGTCCCACGCGCGAGGGTCCCCACCGATTCTGAATGCGGCCAAGCACCTTGCGCTCCAGCAGAACGGTATAGGCTACCGCCGTCAGAGTCAGCACAAGCACGACGACCAGCTTCAGCAGGGTAATCAGGAAGTAGGTCTGGAATGGCGTCAGGTGATTCACTCGGTCTCGTTGTCCTTCATGAAAGTCATTAGTCGGCAGCCGTTTGCGTGTGTTCGTGGGTCATCTTGCTATAGCGTGCGGCAAGTTCCGTGAGCTTCGGAGAATAACGGCCCAGCGTTCCCGAGGTGAATAACGTGTCCTTCGCCGGAAGCACAAGGTCGCGCCGCTGATGCGTCTTGTCAATCTGCACAAGCTGTGATCCAGGCTGAGCTACGGTGGAAAGATGCTGGTCGTTGCTGGAGAGAAGCTGCAGACGGCGCAGATCGTATCCCGGCACCAGTCGCTGGATCTCGTCCAGAATGGCAAACGGATCGAACGGAGAGAGCTTCGGCTCAAGGTTGTTCGCCGAGAGCCAGACAGCGTGACGGTCGGCCTCGCCAGACTGCGCTCCGCGTGTCTGACCAAGATCCGCACGCAGACCAGAATTTTTGCCGAAGGGAACCAGCTTCTTCACATCCGCGCCCATCTTGTCGGCAACGCGCACGATCAGTTCGAAGTCGGAGCGAACACCGGCGCGATCACCCGCCTTGGAAACAAGCTGAAGATCTCCATAGCTGTTCGTGACCGAACCCGACTTCTCGTAAAGATTGGCGGCGGGGAGAATCACATCGGCCAGCAGAGCAGTCTCCGTCATGAACATCTCATGCACGACGACAAATGTATTATTTAGCGCTGCGCGATCTACGGCGTAGCGACCGACAGGATTCGCACCCACGATATAGAGCGCATCAAGACTTCCTGCCTGCGCTGCATCGAACATGGCAAGAAGATCCAGACCGTGCGTCCACGGGAACCGCTCACCGTATTCTGTGGCGAAGCTACCCGGCTTGCCAAATGGCTGATACCCGGGAAGAACATCCGGAAGCAGGCCCATATCAGCCGCGCCGTGAGAGTTGACGTAGTCGGAGAGCAACGCGAACTTGGCGTTGGGCAAGGCTGCGACAATCGTCTTCAGATCCTGGCCGCGCATCTCGGAGCCGATCAAGACAACGAGAGACGCCTCGCCCGCAACTTCCTCGCGGAAGGTCTTGAGCGCATCCGCATCCGTTGCGACGGACGAGGATGCCGTCACATCGCCCGAGAGAAAGCTCGCCAGCGCGCCGTAGCCAAAAGGCGCGATCTGCAGGAAGCTCTTCGCCTGGCGACGCAGCTTGATGGCTTCATGATTCGCCACGTAAACGCGCGCGTTGTTCAGCCGAACGTTGGTACGCAGATTCCATGCCGTGAGGGGATTTTCGTTGGTTGGATCGCCACCGATCAGAAGCACCGCAGGCGCGCTGACGACATCGCGCTGCGAAGCCATGCGCCCCGCCGTTCCCGCCAGTGCCTCCGCAAAGGCAACATAATC
>JAHFTZ010000165.1 GCA_023265355.1 Terriglobus sp. | reverse complement strand
TTCAGGTGCAGGCGCAGGGCGTGCAGGTAAGTGGAAACGGCGGATACGACCTTACGTCGAAGCATCTCCATGCGCATTTAGAAGGGAACAACATTCTTCTCTCGAATCTGCAGGCCGTGCAGAAGGCGCAGGCGCCTGTAGATGGAGTGTTGACGTTCAAAGCCGATGCCAATGGGACGATGGAACAGCCAGGGCTCACAGCGCAGTTGCGTCTGATGAATCTGACTCTCAACAAGCAACCCCTGGGACAGCTCAACGCTGACGTACATAGCCAGGGCGATCAGGTCTTTCTTACGGCGCACTCCACGGCGGCAGGCGCAAATCTGGATGTTACGGGACAAGTACAGCTCGTCGGTGACTATCCCATGAAGGCCAACCTGAAGTTTGCGAATCTGGATGTGAATCCGATTCTGAAGCTTTACGGAAGCACAGCTAAAGCCACCTCCGAGCTGGCAGGTGAGGTCAACGTCAGCGGTCCGGCGAAGAAGCCGCAAGCCTTGACCGGCAACGCCGTGGTGAGCCAGTTCAAGGTGACGTTGCAGGGGATCGCGCTCGCGAGCGAGCAGCCCATACGTGCCAGCCTGGCCAACGGTGTGGCACGTCTCGACGAGCTGCATATCACGGGTCTGGAGACGGATCTGCGCGCCTCAGGAACGGCGCAGCTGTTCTCGCAGGATGGTTCTCCTCTACCAGCAGCGGGTGGGAAGATCGATGTCAAAGCGAACGGAAGCTTAGGCCTGGGCATCGTGCATGCCCTCGATGCGGACATACGTTCGAGCGGCAAAATCACCTTCGATATCGCGGCGACGGGCGGCATGAGCAAGCCCCAGTTGGGGGGCAAGGTACAGTTCGCGGGCGTCAACCTGGCGATGGCGGACATTCCGAACGGCATCAGCAACATGAACGGCACGGCCATGTTTACCGAAGACCGTCTGCAGATTCAGGATGTAACGGCGGAGTCTGGCGGCGGCAAGATTAAGATGGGCGGCTATGTCCAGTTCCGCGGAGGCTTGTTCGCCGATGTCACCCTCTCGGCGCAGACAGTGCGTGTGCGTTACTACGGTGTAAGCGCCACAATGAATGCGGATGCGCGCCTTCAGGGTAGTGGCGACGGTGCGACGCTGAGCGGTAATGTTCTGATCAACCGCTTCGGCTTGGCGGAGACATTCGACTTCGCCTCAGTGGCAGGAGGCGCGGGTGATGTATCGGCTCCGCCAGATCCCGATTCTTTGATGAACAAGATCCGTCTGAATGTCCAGGTGAAGTCGGCACCGGCATTGGATTTCCAGAACTCTTATGCCAAGATTGCGGGTACCGTGGATCTGAACGTGCGCGGAACGCTGGCTGTACCTTCTGTGCTGGGGCGTGTGACGATCACGGACGGAAGCGCGACCTTTGCTGGAACGCAATATCAGCTTCAGCGCGGCCAGATCTACTTCAACAACCCTGTGCGCATCGATCCGACGATCGACCTGGACGCGACGGCACGCGTAGAGAATTACGACATCACCATCGGCATTCACGGAACGTCGAAGAACTTCAAGCTCGCTTATCGTTCGGAGCCTCCGCTGTCGCAGACGGATATCTTCAACCTGCTGGCCCTCGGACGCACACAGGAAGAGGCGCAGATCAATACCCAGCAGCTACAGCAACAGGGACAGGATCCGACGACGAACGCACTGCTTGGAGGAGCTTTAAACGCGACGGTTTCGAGCCGTGTGAACAAGCTCTTTGGAGGAGCGGGTAAGGTGAAGATCGACCCTGCCTTTGTCGGCACTCTCGGAACGTCCTCCGCCCGTATCACCGTGGAACAGCAGGTTTCGCGGCAGGTGACTGTGGTTTTTGCGACGAACGTGAACTCTCAGGCTCAGCAACTGATTCAGGTCCAATACCGGCTTAGCGATAACAAGTCGATTGTGGCAACACGCGATGAAAATGGCGTCTTTTCCATGGTCTACAAGATCAGGAAGCGCTACCGCTAGGCACGATAAGATCAGACCTGCCCCGCCGGGCACGACTTTCGGAAAACTTCAGTGTCCAATCAGGTGGAATAACGCATGACTCTATCGAGTCTTTAAAGAATCGCCAGGAGAGCGAACCAAATGAAGATAAAGATGATGTTCTTGAGTACTATTTTTGCCTTATCACTCGGATTACTTGCTGTGCCTCTGTCGCAGGCCCAGGATAAGAACTCCGACGCTCAGATTCAGGAAGAGGTCACGAAGGCTCTTTCCAACAAGCGCTTCAGCGAGGTGCAGAGCAGCGTGAAGAGCGGAATGGTGACCTTGACCGGGTCCGTAGATGTCTTCAGCGCGAAAGAGGATGCGGATCGGCGCGCGCGTCATCAGAAGGGCGTAACGGCTGTCCGAAACATGATTGAGGTCAACAGCTCGTCCAAGCTTTCCGACACGGAACTCCGCGACAAGCTGGCGGAGAAGTTGTCCTACGATCGCGTGGGTTACGGCACGACGGCCTTCAACTCGTTCACGATCGGCGTGCAGGATGGTGTTGTGACGCTGGGCGGTGTAGCGTATGGGCCCACGGACAAGGATTCGGCGATCTCGGTCGTATCGAACTACCCCGGTGTGAAGGACGTGATCGATAACATTGAAGTCGCGCCGACTTCACCGATGGACGATCGCATCCGTCTCGATGTCGCGCGTGCCGTCTATGGCTTCCCCACTTTGAATAAATACGCAATCGATCCTGCGAAGCCGATTCGCATCACCGTCATCAGCGGCAACGTTACTCTGACAGGCGTGGTGAATAATCAGGCCGACAAGGATGCTGCGGGGCTTCGCGCAAACACCGTGGGCGGTGTGTTCAAGGTAACGAACGCGCTCCAGGTTGCAGGCCAGAAAAAGGAGTAATTTCTAATCGTGTCCATGGCCGGAGCTTCTTCGCTCCGGCCATTTTATTTGTGGCTGCCTTCCCGCATAGGGTTTGCACACGGCCAGGATTTGGTTCGCTTTACACTGGAAGCATGACGGGAACGATGACAGGGCTCTGGCGGAACACGCGGGTCACGCTGGAGATGATCAAGTGGGAGCACTCAATCTTTGCGTTGCCCTTCGCTCTGACGGGAGCGATGCTCGCCGCGCGTGGCCTGCCTGAGATCCGTGTTCTCCTGTTGATCGTGATCTGCATGGTCTCGGCAAGGTCGGCCGCGATGGCGTTCAATCGGCTGGTGGATGCGGACCTCGATGCTGTGAATCCGCGGACTGCGACACGCGCCATCCCTGCTGGCATTTTGACGAAGCGCTTCACCGGTCTGTTTACGCTTCTGATGTGCGCCATCTTTGTGCTGGCTGCAGGTGCGCTCAATCATTTGACGCTGCTGCTCTCGCCCATCGCTCTTGCGGTCGTTCTGGGATACAGCTACATGAAGCGGATCTCAAAATGGTCCCATCTGGTGCTGGGACTGGCGCTGGGCATCGCACCCTCCGCGGCATGGATCGCGGTGCGAGGAACGCTCGATGCCCGCATCATCGTGCTCACCGTGGCGGTCCTGCTCTGGGTGGGTGGATTCGATGTGCTGTATGCCTGCCAGGACTTCGAACATGACCGCAGAGCGGGTCTGAACAGCATCCCGCAGGCCTTCGGCTTGCAGGGCGCTTTCTGGATCGCGCGTGTCATGCACATGGGCATGGTGGCCCTGCTGATTTGGATGATCCCGCTCTTTGGTCTGGGAACGATCGCAGAGGTGGGTGTAGGAGTTGTGGCAGGGCTGCTGCTCTATGAGCATTCCATCGTTGCACCCGATGATCTGCACAGAATGAACGCGGCGTTCTTTTTGTTGAACGGCATCATTTCGATGCTCTACTTCTTTTCCGTCGCCATTGATCTATTCTGGCGGCGCTAAGTCCCTCAGGCGACTTCGACGAGCGATTCGTGAAGTGGGTTTTCGTTCATGATGCTCGTAACCATGCGTCCTGGAGCGGGGTTAATCGTTGCATTGCTACGACGCAGCGAAGCCCATGTAAAGGGCGCCTGAAGGCGAAGAACATCCCCCGCGATCTCTTCGCGTTTTCTCTCAATGCGAAGCAGTCTCTTTCCCGAAGCGGTCTCAGCCATTACTGCAAGCTCGGCCTCAGCTCTCATCGCCAGACGGAGATAGTGTTTGCGGCGCAGGTAAATCCAGAGCGTGCCGACAATATGCACAAGGGTATCCATTACTCATCCTTACTCGACAAAAAGTCGATCTAGGATTGGATGCATCGGAGGCCGCATGGACTGCTTTTCAACGCAAAAAAGGCACCCGCTGAAGGGCGGGTGCCTGTGGATAACTTGATCTTTCTTCGATCTCAGTAGGATCAGGAGCGGCGGATCTCTTCGCGCTTCTCCGCCTGGTGGTCTTTGATGTCGTCGAGTTTCGCGTTGACTGAATCTCGAACATGCTCCGCACCTGCAACCACTTTGTCCCGCAGGTTGGAGGCATGTGCCTCTCCGCTGGCACGAGCATGGTCTTCGTGCACGACTGTCTTGGTCTTCGCGGTGTCACTTACTGATTTTGCCGTGTCTTTCACGTTGCCCCAGGTTTCTGTGGCGGCGCCTTTGACTTCGTCCTGAACGCCGGCATTTGCAAGATGCTGACTACCGACAGCTTCGCCTACGGCCTGCTCTGCTTTTCCAAACGCGTTCTGTGCTTTGCCTTTGATCTGATCGATGTCCATGGTGCACTCCAGTGTGAAAGGTTGAATGAGGAACAGCCGCTCAGAGGGACGCGGCCATTCAGTTTCCAGACCGTCTGGTCGTCAGCTAGACTGCGCGTCGGCCAGAGATGAGGTTGAAGATGAGGGATATGATTGCCAGCACAATGAGAATGTGAATCCAGCCGCCAACGGTGTAACCGCTCACCAGACCCAGTAGCCACGCAACCAACAGAATTACCGTAATCGTCCAAAGCATCGTCGTCTCCTAATGCCCTCTGTTGCCGGGCGATTTCATCGAATTTGAATCTGGGCCAAGCGGCCACACAACATGAGTTGCCGGGTAAACTTGCAGGGTTGCCAGAAATAGAACGAATATCGCAAGGAGTGATGCAAATGCGCGTGGCGATTCAAGGAGAAGCGGGCTCCAACAGCCATGCTGCCGTGCTGGAAATGCTGGGTGAGCAGGAGATCGTAGCCTGCGCGCTCTCCGCCGAAGTCTTCGACCGTCTGGCAAAGGGTGAGGCCGATGCCGCGGTTTTGCCGATTGAGAACAGCCTGCACGGATCGGTCGCCGAGCACTACGATCTTCTGCTCTCGCACGATGTCGTCATCGTCGCGGAGTTCACCTTGAGGATCCGGCATGCGCTGATCGCTGCTCCGGGCGTTCGCATGGAGCAGGTGCGACGTGTTCTATCACATCCCGTGGCGTTGTCGCAGTGCCGGAGATTTTTCTCCGATCATCCAGGGATCGAAGCCGTTCCTTTTTACGACACGGCTGGAAGCGTGAAGCACATCATTGTGGAGAACCTGCACGACGCAGCTGCCATTGCCCGGGAGAATGCCGCCGAGGTCTTTGGTGGGGAAGTGCTGGCGCGGGATCTGGAGGACGACCCGCAGAACTTCACGCGATTCTTCCTCCTCGTGCCTTCGGCCTCGGCTGACCGTCTGAGGCCTGTGGCCAAGCTGAACAAAATGAGCATTGCCTTCACCATCGAGCACAAACCAGGCTCGCTTGTCACAACGCTTCAGGGGCTGGCCGAGTTGAAGGTCGATCTGACGCGGATAGAATCGAGGCCCGTGCCGGGGCGGCCCTGGGAGTATGTCTTCTATGTCGATCTCCGATTTGAAAACGATGGGACTCCGGACCGTGCCATTGAGTGGCTGAAGAAACAGTGCCGTATGGTGAAAGAACTAGGACGCTACGCGTCGGCCTGAAGCATCTATATCTCAACTGAAGAGATACGCCCGCGCGCCGATGCAACGAAAGAGCCTGGAACGGACATCCGGTAAGAGACGTACCCCGTATCAGTACTGAGAAGAAGGCTTTTGGGTAACTTGCGACCGATTGAAACTTGCGGCGTCTAATATCCGAAGACCTGATAGAAGGACACT
>JAHFTZ010000164.1 GCA_023265355.1 Terriglobus sp. | reverse complement strand
CGAGCCATTGCTCTGACCACCAAGAAGGATATTCTGCGTGCGGTTTCCAACATAGGCGACTTCCAACAACATAGCGTGCGGCAGACGCTGCGAGATGGTCATGTTGTAGGCGTAGGTCACGCCGGTTTTGTCATCGTTCTGGTCTGTGGCGAAGACGCTCGAAGGCAGGGAACCGAGGCTGGCAGCATTTGCGCCAAGAGCGCCGATCTCCTTGAGGGTGATCGCCTGCCCGCTGTTGGAGTTGAAGGTCTTCACTCCCAGAGAAGTTGTGAGAGGACCTGCGTAATCGTTGTACTGATCGTTCCAGCGGTATGCTGCCCAACCACCGCGCACAACCGTTGCTCCGTTACCGCGTACGTCATAGGCCAAACCCAGGCGAGGCTCCAGGTAAATGGATTGAATTGGCGATCCGCTGACCGGAATGCTGCTATCGATCGCATGCCAGTAGACGCCTGGGTAAACCTTGTTTGAGGCGATATCGGCGGCATATCGTTCCGGTTTCCATGTGGCGAGACCGATACCGGCTGAATCCTTCCAGCGTCCCAGGTGCTCCAGGCGCAGACCCAGGTTGAGTGTGAGACGGGGCTTGATCTTCCAGTTGTCCAGAACATAGCCAGCACCCGTGTTGTAGTACAGATCGTTGATGGGGCTACTGTTGTTCTGGGAGAAGCCGCTGGTGATACCCATGAGAAAGTTCGCCAACGGATTTACAGTGCCAATGGTGAGACCGGTAGTCTGATCGCTCTTAGCGCCGCTGGCGTAAGAGAGCGATCCGTTCGTGAAACCATACGTTCCCTGCTTGTTGCCACCACGGCTCCAGAACCCGCCCATCTTGAAGGTGTGCGTCTTGTAGACGAAGGTGAAGTCGTCGGAGACGGAGGGCGATTTCTTGATGGAGTTGAAGGTGCCGCCCTGCTGGAATAGGTCCGGCTGCGAGATGTCCGGCAGAGTACGCGCACCCGGAGAGTTGATGCCGGGAGCCACGAGCGACGCGGTGTTGTAAACGCTTCCGTAGGGATAGCCGATGGTGCTGTTGTACATGGCCTGCAGGTTGGAGGTGGAGTAGGGATTATCCAACCAGCCGCCGGAGATGCGGAGTTCGTTGGTCGCGGAGGATGAAAAGACATGAATGTAGCTGCCGCTCAAAACGTTCGAATGAACGGGGCTGATCAAAGGGCCGCCGGGATAGGCCACTGCATTGGCGGGGTTGAAGTAGATGTGAGCGACGCTGGTTGCGGAGTCGCTGCCGTATTGGTAGCTGACGAAGACCTTGTTGCTGTCGTTGATGTTGTAGTCGACACGGCCACGATAGATGTAGCCGTTGTGCGTGTTACTTGGCTGAAGAAAGTAGTTGTATCCGGCTGCGTTGGTGGCGGGATCGACGTTTGCTGCGGGGAACAACTCCAGGAGAGCGAGCGCTCCTGGATCCATATATTGTGTCGGGATCTGTGTGCCAGAGAGGGCTGTTCCATCAGGGGCAAATCCGCCGTTCAAAGACTGGCAGAAGTCGTTCCCCGTGCTCTTTGCGCAGAGTGCGGCGTTGGATGGATCGGAGAGGCTGAAGTTACCCGCACGCATTGCCGCCGTAGGTACATAGGACGTAAGCGGTGAGGATGCCGGGAGATTCTGCCGGAACGCCTCGAATCCGGCCCAGAAGATGAGCTTGCGGTTGTGATTGAAGTTGGTACGCGGAATCAGGATGGGACCGCTGACGCTGCCGCCGGGATAGTAGTACGAAGCCTCGGGGCGAGGTGTAGGCGTTGTGCTGTTTTTGTCCTGCCATGTATTCGCATTGAGTACGCCGTTGCGTGCATACAAATAGGCCTGTCCGTGGAAGTCAGCAGTACCGGAGCGGCTGATGATATTGATGACGACCGGACCTTGTGGCGCGTCGGCGCCGAAGTTGGAGGTCTGTACCTTGACCTCCTGGGTCATGTCGGGGTTCACGGAGGCGATCGACCAGCAGGCGCAGCCAGGATCGATGATGCTCGCACCATCCAGCAGATAGGCCGTGCCGCCACGATAGGGCGCGCCGTTGGCGTTAAGTCCAACGCCCACAGCAGACCCTGACGATCCTGTATCCGTGAAGTCAAAGCCGGTGCCGTTTCCTGTACCGCTTGCCGTCGTAGTCACACCGGGAAGGATCTTGAGCAGTTCGGACATATTCCGGCTCTGGATCGGCAGGCGTGCGATGTCCTGCATGCTGAGGAGGGCAGAGCGTTCGCCGGAGTCTTCGGGTGCAATCTCGCTTGCCGCGCTCTGTACCGTCACAGACTGATTGCCACCACTGACTTCAAGAGCAAGGTTCTGCAGGGCGCGGACATCGCCGGGATTTACCACGACGTCCGCTTGACGGAGACCGCGAAAGCCGGGGGCGGAGATCTCGACGGTGTAGGTTCCCGGGATGATACCGGCAAAGGTGAAATAACCGCTGGTGTTCGTCTCCAGCTCTCGTTTGTCCTTACTGGCAACATTGGTAAGGATGACGTGGGCGTTGGGAATGGTGGCTCCGCTTGCGTCCTGCACGTTACCAGAGAGGCTGGCGGTCGTCTGGGCAAAGGCGCTTGGGGAAACTCCACACACCAGCACAAGCCATGCCAGGAGTGCAAGAACAGACTGCGAGATTGAAAACCCTTTTTTGAGTTTCATAAAACTGCCTCCTTCATCAGTTGCTGCTTTGTCTTTGAGATCGGCTCCGGTCATCAGACCGCCGGAACTCCAGGTTGTAGGTCGAGAAGTGGTCGAAGGAGCTGCCGGTCAGGGCGGAAGTGGTCCAAATCCCGTGACCGTCTTCGCCCCAGATTTGAGGTGCTGGATCATCGACCGACGACCTCCACGATGCTCTGATCCGGTGCGCTCCATGCCCTGGCTCCGCTCTGGGTCAGCTTGCCTGCTGCGTCGTCCCAGTGAAGTTCTGTCAGCTTCTTCGTACCGTGCTCGTAGGCGTAGGTGGTTCCGTCATCGTCGTATAGCGTGAATCTTCCCTCCGCGCCGGGATAGACGCGGACCTTGGCGATGGTCTGCTTGTCCTGTGTGCTCTCTACGACCGAGCCGAGAGGCAGGATCGAACCCGCGCGGACGAAGAGCGGAATCGTATCGATGGGGGCGGACGCCGTAATCCATTGGCCGCCCTTAAGCCGCTCATTGGTCCAGAAGTTGTACCAATCGTTGCCAGCCGGGAGATAGACCTTGCGCGTGATCGCGCCTTGTTCAGTAACCGGTGCCACCAGGAGCGCCGGACCGAACATGTACTCATCCCCGATGTTTGCGGTCTGAGGATCGTTGCCAAAGTCCAGGAACAGGCCGCGCATAAAGGGAGAGCCGGTCTGATTGGCCGCATAGCCGAGCGAGTAGATGTAGGGCATCAACTGGTAGCGCAGCCGCAGATACTTGCTCAGGATCGGCTCTGCCTGCTTGCCGTAAGTCCAGACCTCGTTCTGCGGACGCGATCCGTGCGAACGGAAGTTCGGCTGAAATGCGCCGTACTGAAACCAGCGTGTGTAGAGCTCCGGATAGTCGTCATAACCGCCGACGTTGTCGCGT
Organism: Terriglobus sp.; assembly: GCA_023265355.1. Taxonomy (GTDB): domain Bacteria; phylum Acidobacteriota; class Terriglobia; order Terriglobales; family Acidobacteriaceae; genus Terriglobus. The sequence continues at coordinate 2,514 of JAHFTZ010000164.1, read as the reverse complement.
GCGTCGCTCGGATCGAGAAGCGGAGGATGCGCAGGCTTGTGTGTGCCGGGCAGGTACTGCCATCCACCGATATCGGTGGACCAGTAGGGCATACCGCTCGCGACAAAGTTGATCCCGGTCGGCACCTGTCGCTTCAGCACGTCCCAGGTAGGAGAGATGTCGCTGGACCAGAAGATTGCGCCGTTGTGCTGCGCGCCGAGGTAGCTGTCGCGCGCGAGAATGACCGCTCTCTGCTTCGTGTCGCGCCGCATCCCGTCGTAGAACGCGGCCGTATGGAAGAGCGGATAGACATTGAAGAACTGCGTGCCGGGGCCTACGTGGAAGTAGCTGCCATTGGGAGGAAGGTCGGGTTCGGTCTCGTCCGCCCAGAAGGCGTCGAAGCCCTTTGAAACGTAGTTCTCCTTCACAACACTCCAGTACCACTTGGCTGCTTCGGGGTTGGTCGTATCGATGTCGGCGCCCGCCCGGTCGTAGGGCAGACCGTTCGTTGGCGTGCCGTCGGCCAGGTGCATGAACCAGCCATTTTTCAGAACCGTGCTGTAGTAGCGGCTTTCTGGAACGAAGCGTGGCCAGACGCTGATCATGGTGTGGAAGTTCATGGAGTGGAGTTCGCGGTTCATGGCGATAGGGTCCGGCCACTTCGCCGCATCCATGTCCATCTCGCCCATTTTGGTGTAGTGGAACCAGTCGATGACGAGGTCGTCGATGGGAAGGTGCCGATCGCGGTAGCCATGCGCCACGCCCAACAGCTCAGCCTGCGAGGTATAGCGCTGCTTGCTCTGGATGTAGCCGAAGGCGGACTTCGGCGGAATGGGAGTGTCTCCCGTGAGCAGACGGTAGCCGCGATAGATCGCGTCGTAGTCGCCAGCGATCACGAAGAAGCTGACCCGCTGTCCGACTTCGCTAGAGAAGGTGTTCTGGCCGTTGAAGCCGAAGGAGGCCGTCGTCTTCGAGGGATTGTCCCAGATCAGACCGTAGCCTTTATTCGTTACCAGGAATGGGACACAGACGCTTTGCCCGCCGGGGGCGTTATAGTCATGGGCGCAGTGCAGCACGTGGCCGCGGTGATCCAGTTCGCCTTCCTGGTTCTGCCCCATGCCATAGTCGTGCTCGTCGTCGGCGGCGGAGAAGCTCGCGCTCACGGTGTAAAACGGCGGATCGGACGGTCGGCGATCGTAGTTCAGACCAGCGGTTCCATCTTTATAGTTCGGTACAGCCATCCCCCAGTTCTGTAGATCAACGAGCGACTTCCCGTCGGCGGTCGCGATCTTCAGACCGACCCACGGCACGGACCCACCGAAGAAGCGGGAGATGTCGCCCTGTGTTCCGGTCGCCGGACGCTTCGGTCCCTGAGGAGCGACGTGGACTCTTAATACAGAGGAGATCATCCCGTCACCGTCGTTGCCAGAGCTCTTCGTCCATCCGGTTTCGGAGGGCTTGGAGCGGATTCCGAATCCCGGGCCTGCTATCGCATCGTCGTGCCGGAGGCTCAAGCTGACGCGCAGGATGTTCGGCGCATAAGGCTCAACGGAGATTGTGACCGGGCCACGCTGCAAGACCTGCTGCGCAGGGATGGAGAAGCAGAGTGCCAGAAAACCAGATCCAACCAGTGCATGGCGGACCACTCCGCGCGAAATTGTTCGAACTCCCAAGCTGCCTCCAAATGTCTTTCCGTCCTGCGCTCGCCTTCGCGACTTAATCGCCAGGCTCTTCCCAGGACTTACGCACTAGACGCGCGCGTCTACACGACACACAAGGTGCGTTACAGTGGTCAACCGGGGAGAACCTCTCCTAAGTGCCTGATTTCGTTCGTTGACCGTGATGTTTGTGAGGGGTAACATACCTGAATTGTGGCGAGAGATGTCATGCATGCGGGCGACATTCACGGTGAAGAGCTTCACGTCTTCTCCGCGAGCGAGCGAAAGCGCGTCTACGCGGCGCTTCATGAACTCATGTCCAGCTCACCTCTGCGGACGACCCAGCAGTGCCAGCATCTGCTGCAATACATCGTTGACCACACACTGACCGGCGAAGATGCTCTGTTGCGGGAGCGTGTGATCGGCAAGGAAGTCTTCGGCCGCAAACCGGATTACGAGCCCGGCGAAGATCCGGTCGTGCGCATTCGGGCTGCCGATCTTCGCAAGCGGCTCGCCCTTTACTATCAGTCGATCCAAGCAACGCCAGAGGTTCGCATCGATGTGCCGTCGGGGTCGTACCGTGCGGTCTTCACATGGAAGACTGAAGATGCTGCAATGGCAACGAATGGGTCTGTGTCTCTGCTTGAGCAGCGATCGGAAGCTCCTTCAGCGGAGCCAGAGAGCGATGAGGCGTCGCTGAAGCTCTCGGAGATGCTGTCCGTAACGCCTGCACCTCCGCTGCCTTTGATCCCTGCGGCTTCCCCGGATCCTTCTGCTCGATCAGGACGACGTTGGCTGTGGTTGACTGTCCTCGTGCTGCTCGCGGGCGCATGGATCGGATTCAACTGGTATCGCGGTGGCCCTGATCGGATGCTGC
>JAHFTZ010000163.1 GCA_023265355.1 Terriglobus sp. | reverse complement strand
GGCAATGTGCTGGACATACTTTTTCTGGATCCGCCCTATGACGAACTGGACGAATATACCCGGACGCTTTCGACGCTGGGCAGCGAAGGCTTTGCGGCATCGCTGGCGGAGGATGTGCTGGTACTCGCCGAGCACACGCGAAGACAGCCTTTGTCTGATCGGTATGGACGCCTGGCGCGGACGCGGACGTTGTTGCAGGGGGATGCGGCGCTCTCGTTTTACTCGATTGGGGAACCGGTGGTCGAGCTCCCGGCTTTAGTCGATTAGCCTCGAAAGCCGCCGCCTTCGCAGGCCTGTGTACGGAGGTTCACGGTGAAGGGAAACTCCTTGTCCGTCTTCATATCCCAACCCATGCCGTGGAGGATATGGTTCTCCACATGGCCGAGGGTGATGCCCTCCCAGCTCAGGCGAGGGGTCTGCCAGCGGACGTCGCCTGCGCCGCGCACATAGATGGAGTGGAAGCCGACGAAGACGACCGCATCGCTCTCGGGTACGGGCAGGACCTGGACTACGGGACGCAGGGGCACCTGCTCTACGTGATCGGGTTGCAGGGTGTCGACGAGGTAGGCGTAGCCGCCTGCCACGGCGCAGAGTTCGTCCGGCTCGGGCATGGCGAAGACGCCGGTTGCCACCGAGCCCGTCGAAAATCCGAGGGCGCAGAGGGCCAGAAAGCTGCCGCCAACGCGGGGCTGAACGTTGAGAAACAGGGCTCCGCGCGCCAGGGCATCTTCCTCCCCGGGAACCGGGACGGGCCAGGTGAACTGGCGCGCGGGAGCGATCATGGGCGGACCGGAGAGCGTGGTCGCCAACCATGTGGGTGCAAAGCCGCTCAGATCTGGTGCTCCCAGCCACGTGCCAGCAGCGGAGTCTCGCTGCCATCCGGCATGCGGATGACCACGGGAGGCTGGTTTTTCTTGGCTTTCTGGATCTTGCCGATGCGTGTGACCTTCACGCCTGCGATCTGTTTGGGGACCTTCTTGCCGGTGAAGAGGAGTTCATAGTCTTCGCCGCCGTGGAGGGCGTGCAGAAGTGTACCGCCGAGGGGGATCAGCTTGGCATCGAGGACCGCGGCGACGCCGGACTCCGCACAGAGGTGGGCGAGATCGGTAGAGAGGCCGTCGCTGAGATCGATGGCGGAGTTTATCTTGCTGGTTCCTGAGCGACGAATGAGGGCGCGACCGACGTTCAGGCGAGGCTTGGGGAAGAGATGCGGATGGCCGTCTTTGTCGGTGACCTTGGCGCGTGTGAATTTCTTGGGGTCGTCGGAGAGGACTTCCAGTTCCACGGCTGCTGCGCCCAGGGTTCCGGTGACGTAGATGCCGTCGCCGACCTTCGCTCCGGAGCGGAGAAGGGCTTTTCCACGAGGAACAGAGCCGAGGAGGACGATGTCGGCGAGGATCTCCTTGCCTGGGGCCGTGGCGGTATCGCCTCCACCCAGCTTCACGCCGCTGGCCTTCGCGAGCTCAAGGACGCCTTCGAGGAAGTTATCGACCCACTTGCGACCGGGGGCCTTGTCCATGGTGCCTACGGGAAGGGCAAGCGAGAGGAAGACGCCCATGGGACGTGCTCCCATGGCGGCCAGATCGCTGAGGCCGCGCGCGAGGCAGCGGTGTCCGGCGGATTTGGCCGGGTGCCAGTCGCGGCGAAAGTGGGTATTTTCGAGCGAAAAGTCTGTTGTGACAACGATTTCAGACTTGCCTTTTGGCCGTAGAACGGCGGCATCGTCGCCGATTCCGACCCGCAAAGGCCCACCGGCTCGACCGGCGCGGGTCCGCACCGACTGGATAAATTTACGTTCGCCCTGATGATGTCGTTTGTTCACACGGTAAGAATACCGCCAGATTGGCGCTCGGGGTAAAACCTTAGTGCAGACGAAACGTTATGCCACGTTTGGGCAACCGGTTGCCCCACCCCACCGAAAGGGCTAAACTCGTCCAAGCCCAATAGGGAATCGATGCACGCAAATCGAGATCGGTGTTCCCCATATGCCCCGACCGATTCTCTGCCAACCGCAGAGACTGCCCGAAGAGCCCGAAGGCAAGGTTGATTTGATTTGAAGAAGCGCTTTTATATCGTCTTCGTCTCTCGCGACGAGGACGGCACGCTCAATAAACTTCCTGTGCCGCTGCACTATGCGTATATGTTCGTCGCGGCGGCTGTGATTGGTCTCTTCACGATCACAGGTATGGCGGGATCGTATTCGCGGATGCTTCTCAAAACCGCTCGCTTCAACCAGATGCGACAGGAGCAGAACTCGCTGCGCAAGGATTACGCGAACCTGGAAAAGGTGACGCACGAGAAGGATGTCCAGGTGGCTTCGCTGGGGTCGCTGGCGAGCGAGGTTTCCGCCCTTTATGGCCTGACGGTCAACAAGCTCACGACTACCACCAAGGGACTCCAGAAGCACGCTCCGAAGTCGGCCGGAGTACAGGCAACGGCGCAGCTCGCCTCCGGTTCGACGGCGACGTTCACCGAGGAGAATTACTACAAGTCGGTCGAAGACTTCTACGCTCTGCGCTCCACGGCGTTGAACGGATCGGCGAGCCGCGTGATCTCGGGGACTTTTTCCACGAGTCCTCTGCATGGTCTGGATCCGCTGAGCGACCTTTCGCTGGTGTCGAACGGACCCTCGCTCTGGCCCGTAATGGGACCGATTACCTCTCCCTTCGGGCAGAGGGAAGATCCTATTCTCGGCGCGGGTGAAGGCGAGTTTCATAAGGGCGTGGATATCTCCGCTCCGCAGGGAACGCCGATTCACGCTGCGGCGGATGGCGTTGTAGATACCGCCGCGTTCGGCAATGGCTATGGTCGCGAGGTGATGATCGACCACGGCAACGGGATCAAGACGCTCTATGGTCACATGTCCGGCTTCGCTGTCGTTGCCGGCCAGCAGGTCACGCGGGGCCAGGTCATTGGTTTTGTCGGATCTAGCGGACGGACTACCGGCTATCACTGCCATTACGAAGTCCGCATCCGCAATACCCCGGTCAACCCGCATAAATATCTTCGCAGCACCATGGCGGATGTAGCGACGGTCGCCCGTTAGAAGGAGTCATCTCTCTCGCGTTTCAGTTACTCTTGTCTGCGTTTGCAGATTGCGTTCGCAGGAGAAGGTATGAAGCGCAGAAGTTTTATCACCACGGGTGCAGCGGCCGTCGCAGCACTCGGTTCCACGGGCTTTGTTGAAGCTGCCGCGCAGCCCACAACGAGGGGCTCTGAGGGCAAAGGCCTAGCCTTTCCGCAGGGGTTTTTGTGGGGATCGGCGACCGCCTCCTACCAGGTAGAGGGAGCGATTCACGAAGAAGGCCGTGGCCCGTCCATCTGGGATACCTTCTCGCACACGCCCGGAAAGACGCACAACGGCGACACGGGCGACATCGCCGACGACAGCTTTCATCGCTACAAAGAAGATATTGCTCTGATGAAGAACCTCGGCCTGACGGCGGTTCGCTTCTCCATCGCCTGGTCGCGTGTCTTTCCGACTGGCACGGGCACGCCCAATCCGCAGGGACTCGACTACTACAACCGTGTTCTGGATGAGCTGCATGCCAACAGCATCGCTCCCTACTGCACGCTCTACCACTGGGATCTGCCGCAAGCTCTGGAGGACAAGGGCGGCTGGCAGAACCACGACATCACCAAGTGGTTCGCGGACTACTGCGGTTACGTTGCGGGCAAACTCTCGGACCGTATCAGCCACTTCATGACCATGAACGAGATGCGTTCGTTCGTGGACATTGGCTACGGTGGTGGACGGCATGCTCCCGGCTTGAACCTCTCGCGCGGAAAGCTGGCCCAGGTCAAGCATCACGCGGTGCTTGGTCACGGTATGGCGGTGCAGGCGATCCGCGCTGCAGCGAAGAAGGGGCCGAAGGTAGGTCTCGCCGAGAACTGCACCAACGCCGTTCCTGCGATTGAGACGCCCGCGAATATTCACGCGGCGGAGATCGCCTTCCGCGAAGAGAACGCGATGTACATGACCGTGATCCAGGAGGGTCGCTATACGGACCACTATCTCGCGAACCTCGGCGCGGACGCGCCGAAGTTTACGCCGGAGGAGTTGAAGGTCATCGCTTCGCCACTGGATTTCGCGGGTCTGAACTGCTACACGGCGACGCCTGTGATTGCGGACGACACACCGCTGGGCTACATGCATGTGAAGAATCCGACGAGCTATCCGCATATGGCTTCTCCGTGGCTCTACATTGGCCCGGAGTCGTTGCGCTGGGCGCCGAAGTTTGCCGCCAAGCTGTGGGGTGTGAAAGAGATCTACATCACGGAGAACGGCTGTTCGGCGGACGATGTGGTCGACAGCAAGGGACGCGTTCTGGACTCCGATCGCGTGATGTTCCTGCGGCAGTACCTGACGCAGCTCCATCGCGGCATTACCGAAGGAGCGCCGGTGAAGGGCTACTTCCTTTGGAGCCTGCTGGACAACTACGAGTGGGCCGACGGCTATGAGAAGCGCTTTGGAATTACCTACGTCGACTTCACAACACAGAAGCGGACGCCAAAGCTCTCGTCCGACTTTTACAAAAACATCATCGCGCACAATTCGCTCGTATAACTCAGGGGAGAACGATGGACCGTCGCAGTTTTTTGAAGACCAGTGGAACCCTCGTCGCAGGCGCGACCGTAGCAGCAAAGGCCGTGGCAGCAACTGCCACCATGGAGGGCGGACGCACGATCCTTCCGATCAATCGCGGTTGGCGCTATCGGAACACGAACACGGCGGACGCCCATCAGCCCGGCTTTGACGACTCTGCCTTCGCCAAGGTGACGGTGCCGCACACGAACGTGCGCCTGCCCTGGCATGGGTTCGACGACCGCAGTTACGAGTTTGTCTCGGTCTACCGCCGCATGCTGAAGGTGCCTGCGGAGGCGAAGGGACGCCGCGTCTTTGTGGACTTTGAAGGCGTGATGACGGCGTCGACCGTGTACCTGAATGGCAAGCGCCTGGGAGAGTATCGCGGAGGCTATACGCCCTTCAGCTTCGAACTGACGGAGTATCTCGATCCAAGCGGAAGCAACCTGCTTTCGGTTGCGGTGGATTCGACCGAGCGGAAGGACATCCCGCCCTTTGGCTATGAGGTGGATTATCTGACCTTCGGCGGCATCTATCGCGAGGTGGCGTTGCGCATCGTGCCGCAGACATTTCTCGAAAACATTCACGCGCAGCCGAAGAATGTTCTCGGTTCGGCGCCGACGGTGGATGTGCATCTGTATCTTGAACGCTCCTCAAACTCCACGCATGGCCCTCTCTCTGTTCGCGCGGAGCTGCGGGATGGCGAGCGTGTTCTGGCCAAGGCCGCGGGGAAGATCGCGCAGCCTGCTGTGAAGCAGCACAATGCCACGGACGACGACCAGGCCATGGGTGCAATGGCGTTCAATCCCTCCACGGACGCTCCTTCGGCCACGGTGACCTTCGACAAGCTGGCGGGAAAGTTCGATCTCTGGGACCTGAATCATCCAAAGCTCTACATCGTGCACGTGGAGCTTCTGGAGAACGGCAAGGTCATTGACGCCGACACACGCCGCATCGGCTTCCGCGAGGCGATGTTTACCGAGCAGGGCTTCTCGCTGAACGGCAAGCTCGTAAAGCTGCACGGGCTGGACCGTCACCAGACCTTTCCGTGGGTGGGACAGGCGATGCCGGCACGCGCGCAGAGGCAGGACGCGAAGATCCTGCGCCAAGACCTGCGCTGCAACATCGTCCGCACCTCGCACTATCCGCAGAGCCGCCACTTCCTCGACGCCTGCGATGAGATGGGTCTGCTGGTGCTGGAAGAGATTCCGGGATGGCAGCACATCGGTGATAAGGCTTGGCAGGACTTCGCCGTGGACAACGTGCGCCGCATGGTGCGCCGCGACTGGAACCATCCTTCGGTGATTCTCTGGGGCGTGCGCATCAACGAGTCGCGGGATAATCACGACTTCTTCACACGCACGAACGCTCTGGCGCATGCGCTGGACACGTCGCGTCAGACGGGCGGCATCCGAAACTTTCCCGGGTCGGAGTTGCTGGAAGACGTCTTTACGGTGAATGACTTCGGCTGGCCGCTCAGGAAGCCGAACCATCCG
>JAHFTZ010000002.1 GCA_023265355.1 Terriglobus sp. | reverse complement strand
TACTGGCACGGGGAACACGGTCAACCTCACCCATCCGCGCGTTCTGCAGATGGTGGCGGACAGCCTTCGCTACTGGGTAGAACAGACCCACGTGGACGGCTTTCGCTTCGACCTTGGAACGATTCTTGCGCGCGAGCCAAATGGCTTCGACAATCGCAGCGGCTTCCTTAAAGCCGTTAGCCAGGATCCGATTCTCAGCATGGTGAAGTTGATCGCGGAGCCCTGGGATGTAGGCCTCGGCGGCTATCAGGTGGGTGGATTTCCTCCGGGATGGACGGAATTGAACGATACCTTTCGCGACACCGTGCGCGAGTTCTGGAAGGGCGGATCGTCCGCGCAGATGCTTACAAAACGCCTCTCCGGTTCAGGAGATCTCTTCAACCTCATGGGGCGTCGTCCCTGGGCGAGCATCAATTTCATCACGGCGCATGACGGCTTCACCCTGCGCGATCTTGTGAGTTACAACGAGAAGCACAACGAAGCGAATGGCGAAAACAACGAAGATGGAAACACGGATAACCTCTCCTGGAACTGCGGCGCTGAGGGACCGACAGACGATCCCGAGATCAACAAGCTGCGCGATCGTCAGACGCGGAACATGCTGGTGACGCTTCTGCTCTCACAGGGAACTCCTATGATGCTTGCGGGTGACGAGTTTGGCCGCACGCAGGGTGGGAATAACAATGCCTACTGCCAGGACGATGAGATCAGTTGGGTCGACTGGTCGCTGCGCGAAAAGAATGCGGAACTGGTCGACTTTGTCTGGCGCATCATTCGCATGCGCCATCGTTATCCCATCCTGCGGCGCAACCTCTTCCTCACCGGCGAATACAACGAAGCGCTCGGTGTGAAGGATGTCACCTGGATCAACGCCAACGGATCGGAGATGGAAGACTCCTCCTGGGATGACATCACGATGCGTTGCTTCGGGATGTTGCTCGACGGGCGCGCGCAGCAGTCAGGAATTCGTCAGCGAGGCAAGGAAGCCACCATGCTTCTGATCGTCAACGATCATCATGACGTGGTGAAGTTCACGCTGCCTGAGTGCCAAGGAGCATGCAACTGGTCTCTGCTCATCGATACCAACCACCCGGAGTTCAAGAACGAGCCGAAGTTCAAAACCAAGGAGGAGTATGCCGTCACCGCACGGTCGGTCCTACTCTTTGTCTTACATGCGGATGCCGCGCACTAGAGCTTTCGCTACGGAAGAGCGAAGGTAAACAGATCACTTCCCGCCGCGACGGCGAAGTACTGTTTGCCTTCCACGGCGTAGCTCATCGGCGAGGCGTGGATTGGCTGACCTACATTGAAGTGCCACAACGGTGCGCCCGTTGTGGCATTTACCACTTCGAACTCCTGGGCATCGTCGCCAAAAGCTACCAGGCCGCTGGCTGTACTCATCACGCCTGCTGAAGAATGACCTTCTCCTACCTGCGGGGAGCGCCACGCGATCTCGTTCCTGCGAACGTCGTAAGCCACGAGGTACTTCTTCATCTCTTCGGTGGGCAGGTGCTTCGCTCCGGTGGAGTAGTAGGCTTTGCCTTCTTCGAAGGGTTCGGTCTTTGCCGTAAACACCGTGCAATCCTCCAGCGCCATGAAGTAGAAGAGGTGCGTCCGTTCGTTGTAGCTCGGCGAATACCAGTTCGTTGCTCCGGCATAACTGGGGCACATACGCGCACCTTCGACGTTGGGGACGAGAGCTGTGCGTACAGGGCGGCCCTTCGCGTCGATCTCTTTCGCCCAGTTTTGAAAGAGGGAGAACTGTTTCGCGGAGAGGAACTCTCCGGTCGTCCGGTCGAGCGTGTAGATGAAGCCGTTGCGGTTTGCCTGGATCAGGAGCTTGCGCGGCTTGCCTTGATAAAGCGCGTCCACGAGGACAGGCGTCTCCGTCGAGTCGAAGTCGTTTACGTCATGCGGTGTGAACTGGAAATGCCACTTCAGTTTTCCTGTATCCGGATCGAGTGCAAGCAGGCAGTTCGTGTAGAGGTTATCGCCCTCGCGTACGCTTCCATCGAAGTCCGGCGAAGGATTGCCAGTGCCCCAGAAGATCGTATTTAGCTCGGGATCGTAGGTGCCCGGCATCCACGTTGTTCCGCCACCATGCAGGTAGATATCGCCCTTCGGCCATGTCTCCGAACCAGGTTCGCCCGGCGCGGGAATCGTCCAGAAGCGCCAGGCTTCTTTGCCCGTCTGCGCATCGAAGGCCGCGATGAAACCGCGCACGCCGTCATCTCCGCCGGAGGTTCCCACAAGTACTTTGCCTTTCACCACAAGCGGTGCGCTGGTAGCGCCGTAGTTGCGATTGCCCGTCGCATACGCAACGTCCCACAACAGATTGCCCGAGCGCGCGTCCAGGCAGAGCAGGTGCGCATTGTCGGTCTCCATATAAATCTGTGAGCCCAACACAGCGACGCCGCGATTGATATGTCCGGAAGCATCGTCGATCAGACCGTCGGAGATGGGACGCGCGTGATGCCACAACGTCTTTCCCGTTACCGCGTCCAGCGCATACGCGTCGTTCGACCCTGTCACAAACATGACGCCCGCTACGACGACAGGAGTGACCTGGAGCACGCCTGCATTGCGGCTGTGAAAGACCCACTGCGCTCGCAGAGCGTGGACATTTTCAGGAGTCACCTGCGTCAGGCTGCTGTACCGTCGACCGGTGTAGTCGCCGTTATACGTAGGCCAGTCCTCGCGGAGAGTGGGCTTCGCGGGTGGTGACGCGTGCGGTGGTTTCTGCGCGGAGCAGGCCGCCGCCATGAGAGACGCTGCCAACAAGCTGGCGTAAGTCAGTTTCATCGCTGTCTCCTCTTCGCGGGTTTCTCAGTTGCGCTCGCCTGTGCGGCCGTTGTGATCAAAAAACTCGCAAGATCGTCGAGCTCTGTGGGAGACAAGCGTGAGGCATAATCTTTCGGTAGAAGCGACTCCGAGGTGTACTGGATCGCTGCTACCTTCGCACGGTCATAGGTGTGAAAACTCCCATCCGGACTGAGAAGCGTGACGGCGAAGTTGTCCTCCGCGCGCAAGGCGCCGAGGATCTTCTCGCCGCTCTTGGTTGTGACTTTCACTCCCCGCGAAGTTGGCGAAGGAGCGTGCGTCACTACAGCATGCTGAATCGCAGAGGACGCTTGCCCGTCGCCGTAAACGGAGAGATCGCTCGCCATAAACCCACCAGATCCACGCACCATGTGGCAGTTGGAGCATTGCGCCTTGCCGAAGAAGAGAGCCCGGCCTGCCGTCGAATTTCCAGTGACAGGAGTTGCAGTCGTCTTGCCCTGCAGAACGCGGAGATAGGCCACTACGCTCTTCACCTTGTCGTCGCCAAGGTAGGCGAACGGAGGCATGCCCAAACCGGGCAGTCCTTTTTTTACGATGGATTCAAGATCGTCATCCGACTTGGAGATGACAGAGCGCACCGTAGCCAGATTGGGCGCGCGCTCTCCGCCGTGCCCATCCGCTCCATGGCAACCGGCGCAGTTGGAAGCAAAGACCTGCTGGCCTGCATCGGCAAGCTTCTCCTGCGCAGTGAGTTGGGACGGCAACCCTGCCATCGTGACTGCAGACCAAAGTGCAAATCGAAGGATATGCGTAGACACGGTGCAAAGAGTCTAGACGATCCGGCCACATTCCCACTAAGGCAAATGGAATAGCCGATGCGGCTTTTCGCAGAGAACATTGCACAACGTGCGTGATCTGAAGATGATGGTCGCATGCTTTTCCTGCGTTCTGCCCGTGCTCTGATTCTCTTTGTCGCCATCACGCCTCTGCTCAAGGCACAGGCCACGCCTGCTGATTGGGTTCATCCCACGGTTGGCACCTCCAAAGAAGGTCAGACCTACCCTGCCATCGGCGTGCCGTTCGCGATGACGCACTGGACGCCGCAGACGCGCGCAGGTGAGATCAAGTGCATCGCGCCTTACTACTTCACCGACGAGAAGATTCAGGGATTCCGTGGCTCGCACTTCCTCAGCGGAAGCTGCGTGCCGGACTACGGTAGCTTCACACTTATGGCTGGTGTGGGAACCATGAAGACCTCCGCCACGGCGCGTGCCTCGTCCTTCGACCGCGCAACGGAGCACGCATCGCCGTACGCCTACGCTGTCGATCTCAAAGATGCGGGCGTTCGTGCGGAGATCACAGGAACCACACGCTCAGGCATGATGCGGTTTACCCCCACCAAAGCCGGAAACGCATGGGTGCTCGTCGACAGCAACGCGCGAGGAGGCGATGGCTGGGTGCAGGTCGACGAAGCGCATCAACAGATCACGGGAGAAGTTCCCGTCCGCCGCGAGTATGCGGGCAGCGGCAAACTCGCGGGCTTCAGCAGCTACTTCGTCATCGAGTTCAACAAGCCCTTCAAACAGTCCGGCACATGGGTTGGAAGCGAGATGACGGACGGGAGCACGAAGCAGACCGGCGACGGTCTACCGCTGGGTGTGACCAATGTCCCCAGAATGATGACCTCTGTTGGCGGTGCGTCTGCCGCAGCGCAGACGATGCCGACGTCGAGTAACAGGCCCGGCTTCGGCACCTATGTTCGCTTTCCCTCACTGACACAGGGCGACGCTGTCATTGCACGCATTGGCACTTCCTTTGTCAGTGTGGAGGAGGCAGGCAAGAATCTTCGTGCGGAAATTCCTGGCTGGAACTTCGACGCGATCCGCGATCAGGCCAAGACTGCGTGGAATAAGGCTCTCGGTAGCATTGAGGTGAAAGACAATATTCCCGCGCGTACTGTCTTCTACACCGCGCTTTATCACGCTCTGCTTCACCCACGCACGTATAGCGACGTAAGTGGAAGTTATCCGCGCTTCGCGAGTAGCCATCAGATCGAACACGCGACCGGTTTCACTTATTACGATGATTTTTCCATGTGGGATACCTTCCGTGCCCAGCATCCACTGCTCACGATCCTCGATCCCGCGCGCAACGTGCAGATGGTGCAATCGCTCATCGCCAAAGGCGAGCAGGGCGGCTATCTTCCGATCTTCCCCGCGTGGAGCAGCTACACCTCGGAGATGGTCGGCGATCATGTCTCCGTCACGATCATCGATGCGTATCAAAAGGGTCTGCGCGGCTTCGATATCGAGAAGGCCTACGCTCTCATGCGCAAGAACGCGATGGAGATTCCGCAGAGCCGAGAGGAGTATCGCGATGGCAAAGGCCGCCGCGGTCTACCCTCGTATCTGCAGTACGGCTATATTCCGCTTGAAGACCACATCGACGATGCTTTTCATAAGAACGAACAGGTCTCGCGCACACTGGAGTATGCCTATGATGACGCGATCCTCGGAGACATTGCGGCGACCCTTGGTAAGTCGGACGATGCCGCGATGTTTCATGCGCGCGGCGAAAACTGGCGTAAGGTCTTCGACCCCGAAACGAAGTTTTCACGTGGCCGCAGCAACGATGGCTCCTGGGTTTCTCCCTTCGATCCTGCAGGGAAATATACATGGATTACCGAGGGGCTGCCCTGGCAGTACACCTTTTTTGTTCCGCAGAATGTTCAGGGCCTTGCAGAAGCCATGGGAGGAGATGCAGCCTTCGTAAAAAGGCTGGACGGTCTCTTTGACGGAAAGTTCTACGACCACGGCAACGAGCCAAGCCATCACATTGCGTATCTCTACGATGCGGGCGGCGCTCCGTGGAAGACCCAAAGGGAAGTGCGCTCTTTAATGGAAAGCGAGTATCGTGACGGCCCGGATGGGCTGGCGGGCAATGATGACGCCGGCCAGATGAGCGCATGGTATGTACTGAGCGCGTTGGGCTTCTATCAGGTTGTTCCGGGTCGGCCTGAGTATTGGCTTGGCTCGCCGCGTTTTGACGACGCAACCATCCATCTACCTGGCGGTAAGACGCTTCGCGTCTTCGCACCGGGAGCAGGATCTGGCAAGGTATATGTTCGCGGCATTGCACTTAATGGCAAACCACTGTCTGGTTACAAGCTCAAGTACAGTGAAATCATGAAGGGAGGAACGTTGCGTTTCCAGATGAGCGACACTTCGCTCAAATAACTGCGCACCCTCAAAAAAATAGCGTGTCTTTGTAAGCTGGCCGTTCTGTGAAGACTGAGATATAGCTCCAGACTTCGCAATTGCCGAAATGTGCATCATACGGAGATGCCTTCGGACACCCTCCATTTTGTTAAAGAAACAGTGCTATGTTTTTCGCACCTCCGTTGGAACTTTGTCTATCAACGTCCGCAGCACCTGTTAACTCGTTACCAGAACGTGGCTCGAGTTCTTTTTATCGAAGAACCCATTCATACGGACGAGCTTGAACCTCGTTTGAACAGTGCGCTTCAAGAGGGTGGCGTAGAAGTTCTAACTCCTTTTCTTCCGCATGGTACGCACGGCGTGCAGGCCATCGACGCACAGCGTACTTTGCTGGATAACTATCTAGCGACGCAAATAACTGGACGTCTCGTCGCCTGGTACTACACGCCCATGGCGCTTTTATTTTCGCGGCATCTCTCGCCGGATGTTCTCGTGTATGACTGCATGGACGAACTTTCAGGTTTCGATGGAGCGCCGCCGGAGCTGGTTGCTTTGGAGCAGGAGATCTTCGAGCGTGCGGATGTTGTCTTCGTGGGTGGGCAGAGCCTCTTTGAAGTGAAGAAGAAACAACATGACAATGCGCATCTTTTTGCCAGCAGCATCGACGTCCAACATTTTGCCAAAGCACGCACCGCTCAGCCGGATCCAGACGACCAACAGGATATTCCTCATCCGCGCATTGGTTTTTATGGCGTACTCGATGAACGGCTCGACCGCGAGTTACTCGCGGAGGCGGCACGTCTGCGTCCAGACTGGCACTTTATTCTTATAGGTCCCGTGGTTAAGATTCGCGAAGAAGATCTGCCGCGCGGGGCGAACTTACATTATCTCGGACAAAAAAGTTATCGCGAGTTACCCGCATATCTGGCCGGTTGGGATGCAGCGATGCTGCCCTTTGCGCGCAACGCGTCAACGCGATTCATCAGTCCGACCAAGACGCCGGAGTACCTTGCCGCAGGTAAACCCACGGTCTCCACACCGATCCACGATGTTGTTCGGCCCTATGGCGAAATGGAGCTTGTGCGCATCGGTTCCAATGCGGAAGAGTTCTGTGCGGCAATCGACGGATCGCTCATAGAGAGTGACTCCGCATGGCTTGCAAAAGTCGACAGCTTTCTGGCGAATATGTCCTGGGACAAAACGTTTGCAGGCATGAGAAAACACATCCTCCGTGTCTTTCCGGAGACGGGCAGACCCACCGGCACGATGGGGCGCGAAGAGGGAGGAGCAGAGCCAATGTTTGATTACGTCATTATCGGTGCGGGATTTGCAGGAAGCGTTTTAGCGGAACGGCTCGCGACAGAGATGGGCGCTCGCGTCCTCATCGTGGATCGTCGCAACCACATTGCAGGCAACGCTTACGACTATTACAACGAAGCCGGTATCCTCGTTCATAAATACGGCCCGCATATCTTCCACACGAACTCCGAAAAAGTATTTGCTTATCTTTCCCGTTTTACCGCGTGGCGTCCGTATGAGCATCGCGTGCAGGCGAGTGTCGATGGGCAGCTTCTTCCTATGCCTATTAATGCGGACACACTTAACAAGATGTACGGCCTCAACCTGAACTGTTTGCAGGTAGAAGAGTTTCTGCAATCTGTCGCGGAGCCCTGTGAAAACATTAAAACTTCCGAGGACGTTGTTGTTTCGCGCATTGGCCGCGAGCTGTATGAAAAATTCTTCCGCAACTACACGCGCAAGCAGTGGGCTCTTGACCCCTCTGAGCTAGACGCTGCTGTGACGGCGCGCCTTCCTATTCGTACCAGCCGTGACGATCGTTATTTTACGGACCGTTTTCAGGCCATGCCTGCCGAAGGTTACACGCGCATGTTCGACAAGATGCTGGATCATCCCAACATTCACATCATGCTGAACACGGACTACAGCGACATCAAGGATGAGATCTCGTTCCGCGAACTGATCTTCACTGGTCCCGTCGACGAATACTTTAATTTTTGCCACGGCAAGCTGCCGTATCGTTCGCTGCAGTTCGAACATCAGACGCACGATCGCGAACAGTTCCAGCCTGCCGCCGTCGTCAATTATCCGAACGAGCATGCCTACACGCGCGTCACAGAGTTCAAATATCTCACTGGGCAGGAACATAAGAAGACAAGCATCGTCTACGAATACCCCTGCGCAGAAGGTGATCCCTACTACCCGATTCCACAACCCAAGAACGCGGAGCTGTATACGAAGTACAAGGCGATGGCAGAAGCATTGCCGGATGTCCACTTCGCGGGACGCCTGGCGACCTACAAGTACTACAACATGGACCAGGTGGTCGCGCAGTCCCTCACACTCTTCCAGAAATTGAGTGGCCGACGTCCTGCACAATCCGCAAAGACCGCACTCGTTGCCGTTCCCTCGACCGCCATCGATGTCGCACGCATCGAAAAATCGCTCGAGCAGGAAGGCAGTGCGGCCTGAGTTCGCTTAGGGCTGAGGCATATGCGATGAATCAGAGTCCCTTAGTCGCTGCCCAGCCGCTCGAACTCTGGGGCGGCATTGAGTACACATGCAACCGGGTTGGCGATTCTTATCTGGACCAGATGCTTATCTCCGGCCATGCACAGCGTGTCAGTGACATTGAGCGCATTGCAGAACTCGGCATCAGCACGCTGCGCTACGGCCTACTGTGGGAACGTCACGAACTCGATCCGACGTGGCGCTGGTCGGACGAGCGAATGAACGCTCTACGGCAGCAGAAGGTTCGCCCCATCGTGAGCCTTGTGCATCACGGCAGCGGACCGCGGCACACCAGCCTTCTTGATGAAGACTTTCCTGCCAAGCTTGCGGCGTACGCTGGAGAGGTTGCGGCCCGTTATCCGTGGGTGGATGCCTACACGCCCGTGAACGAGCCTCATACCACGGCTCGCTTCAGCGGCCTCTATGCAATCTGGTACCCGCATCATCAATCGCGTCGGAGCTATCTCCGTGCGCTTCTCAACCAGACGAAGGCAACCGTTCTCAGCATGCAGGCCATCCGCCTTGTGCGTCCCGATGCGCAACTCATTCAGACCGACGATCTGGGAAGCATCTGGGGGACGGATGCACTGAGTTCGACCTGTGACCTTTTGGATGAACGTCGCTGGCTTCCATTCGATCTGCTCTGCGGTCGAGTGACGCGGCAGCATCCGCTCTTCTCGTACATGGTGAAGGCGGGTCTCTTCGAGGAAGAGATCCTCTGGTTTGCCGCCAATCCATGCCCCCCGAATATTGTCGGCGTGAACTACTACCTCACCAGCGATCGCTATCTTGATGACCGCACACATCTCTATCCGCATGATCGCCTCTCTGCGATGTGGAAGCCGTCCGCGTGCGTCCAGAGGGCATAGCCGGATTTGGCTCCATGGTTACGGAGGCCTGGCAGCGCTATGGCATTCCGGTTGCGGTCACCGAAGTCCATCTTGGAGGCGATGTTCGCGAGCAGATTCGCTGGGCCGCCGAAGCATGGGCGGAGATCTCCGCAGCACGTGAGGCCGGTGTCGACTGCCGCGCGATGACGATGTGGGCGCTGCTTGGTTCCTTCTTCTGGAACGCGCTCGTCACCTGCGAAAATGGACATTATGAGGCGGGCGCCTTCGACGTCACCAGCGGCCAGCCGACACCCACAGCGTTGGCAGAGTTCATTCAACAGTTGGCTTCTGGCTCTGTGCCGCAGCATCCTGCGCTCGCCACACAAGGGTGGTGGAGACGCGATGATCGCATTCACTTCCCCCACGTGCAGGGTACAGATCTCGCGGCTTAGTTTTCGGTGGATCCCGTGCCCCATTCTTTCGCGATAAAAGCCTCGAAAGAATGGGGCACAAATACTTCTATCCCCGTCTATCGCCGCATGATGTGTTCGCGCCAGATCGTCTCTGCCAACGTGTCGAAGTCCGGCACAGATCCGGTCGTCGCAAGCGATAGATCCTCAAACGAGATCTTCGGCGTGCGGTCGGCATAGAGCAGGCCGTTTGCCTCCTGGTATGTATCCGTGAACTGTGTATAGCAGAAGCCCGCCAGCGCAGGTAGATTCCGCACCGTCTCCAGCAGGGCCTTATATCGCTCCAGCAACTGCTCTGCTGTCTCTGAACGGGAATAGCCCCAGGCACCATCGCGTCCGGAGTAGGCAATACCGCCGAATTCCGTCAGCATGATCGGGTGACTCCATACGCTCTCACCTTCGACAAACAACATGCGTCCGCCCGGTCGTTCGCGCTTGAGCAGGTGCGCTTCAATATCGTCAATGCCATAACGCTTGCCGATGCGTTGCGGATTGTCGTCATAATCGTGGATACCGATGATGTCCGTGGCAACGCTCTCCCACCCATCGTTGCCGATGACGGGCCGCGTGGGATCGAGCGCCTTTGTGAGGTGATAGAGCGTTTGTACGTAATGTCTCTGCGCAGGGCTTTCTGGTAAATCTGGAACGCCCCACGACTCGTTGAAGGGCACCCACGCGACGATGCAATGATGGCTGCGATCACGATGGATCACCTCCATCCACTCGCGTGTCGTCCGCTCGATGGACGCAGTCGTATAGCGATACGCGCTCGGCATCTCCTCCCACACCAGAAGGCCCAGGCGATCGGCCCAGTAAAGATACCGGCGACTCTCGATCTTCTGGTGCTTGCGCACGCCGTTGAAGCCCATCTTCTTCGCCAGCAAAACATCCTGCAGTAGTGCATCGTCGCTGGGCGCAGTCAGGCCGCTCTCCGGCCAGTATCCCTGATCCAGTACCATGCGGAGGTTCAGCGGACGGCCATTCAGGATAAACCGATCTCCCTGCACAGCCACAGAGCGTATCGCTGTATAGCTCAGGACTTTGTCGATCAACACGCCCTGCGCGTCATGGAGTTCAAGTTCCGCATCGATGATTGTCGGAGAAGAAGGAGACCACAACAGGCCGTTGCGATAGTCGTCAATGCCCGGGTCGGAGAGTGCGATATGTCGATGAACTTCGCCAGACAACACTTCATAGAGATCGTTGGCCAGGAGCATCGCTCCGGCCGTGAGCTTGACCCGCAGTGTTAGCCCCTCCGTCGCCGGACCTTTGATACTGGCGGCTAGACTGATGTCCCAGCGGTCAAGGCTCGACGACCACTCCAGTGTGCGAATGCGCGTACCCGGCACGACCTCCAACCATACCGTCTGCCAGATCCCTGTTGTGCGCGGGTACCAGATCGAATGGGAGTCAAGTTTCCAATCCTGCTTGCCACGCGGCTTGGCCAGATCGCCGGGATCGTCCTCCGCGCGAACAATGACCTCCTGCGGTCCGTCAGGCAACAGGACATCCGTTATATCTGCATGGAAGGGCGTATAGCCGCCTTCGTGCGTCGCCACGCGCGCGCCGTTCACCCAGACCGTCGTGCGATAGTCCACAGCTTCGAAGTGCAAAAGCAGGCGCTGGACATCTACCAGTGCGGGGCTCTCCATCGTGCGCCTGTACCAGACAGCAGCGTAAAGTCCCGTGTCGTGGATGCCGCTCGCCGGTGTCTCCGGACTGAAAGGGACAGTAATGGTGCGGTCCCACTTCACCTCTCCGGGCAGACCGAAGTGCGCACCGCGGTCGATGCAGAAGTCCCACTGCCCATTTAGGTTGATCCAATTTTGACGTTGCATCTGCGGATCGGGGTAGGCGTTGCCGGAACGTTCGGGCGTATCAAACGAAGTGTCGTGCAAATTTTAGCCCTCTGCTTATCTGATGCGTCAGGAGGGTGAGGCAGATCCCCCCTGATGCTACGGAATGGCAAAAAGAAACCAAGTCACCTCGCTCCATGCAGTAACGGTCCAACTGCATTGGAGTAGTTGTAGTTTCCACGCCGATCCGCATCGATCGTCCAGAACATCGCTCCCAGAAAATCCGGATACCCGCCGGGCTTCATCACCTTGTAGTGCGAACCTGGCTCTGTCTTTCCTGTAAGCAACGTGCGCATGGCGGCCTGCACGATCTCCGGATTTGTATCGCCTGTCAGAAAGCCTGTCGCCACCTGGCTCGCCGGAGTCGGTGGAAACATCTGCTTTGGATCGCCGCCGACAGGGAATCCATGCAGCAGAAGCTCCGTCATGGCCACGTGATAGTCGACTGTGCCGGGTTGGTAGATATTGCCATCCAGGCCCAGTAGCGGAGGCGTGTTGTAACTCTGCGTATCCACGAAGCTGAGGATGTCGCGTACTCCGTAGAGGATCGGCAGATACGATCCAAACTGTCCACCATAGCTGGGGAATCCGCCCGGTGTCTGTGTGCCTTCGGGTACAAGGGAGAGCATGAACTTCGGGCCAAAGTGTTCCTTGAGCTGCCGCATCGCAGAGATCAGATTCACGATCGAAGGCGTCTTCGGATGTTTGAAGTCCGTATCTCCGGGAGCAATCGAAAGCGAAGGGCTCTCGAAATCAATGTCGATCCCATCAAAACCATACTCGGTCACAATCTGCGTCACGGAGGAGATGTAGTTCGGAACCCGCGCTGGATCGGCCAGCGTAAAGTGTTGTCCACCACCTCCCAGTGAGATCATCACCTTCTTACCCTGGCTCTTCAGGTAGGCGATGTCCGCTTTAAACGCGGCAGTATCCAGACCTGCGGGCGTGTGGAACTGCATGGTTCCTTCGGGCGCGTTCTTGTCTGGCGTCGCAAACGCAATGATGATCACATCCCACTGCGGAGAGACCTCACGCAGCGGAAACGTCGACCCCGCCGCGCCGTAACCCGCCCAATAGCCGATGAGCTGATGCCCGTGACCGTTGCCGTCAAACGGAACTGTCGGCGTTGCGGGCTTGTCCACTGCCGAGTATGGATTGCGTCCGCGCGCGGGGCAGGGAGCCGCCGCCGTCGTGAGCGCTTTCGGATCGGGAAAGCTGTAGACAGATCCAAGGTCCGCGCTGCTGCCTGTGTGCCATGCGAGCGTCGCCGCGTTCTGCAGGTGATACGTCATGCCATGCAGCACTGCGGTGTTTGCAATCGAGGCAGGAACATTATTCTTCGGATTGATATTCGTCGGCTGCAGCAGAAAGTACTGCGTGCCGATGCCTGTGCCGCCACATCCACCCGTCGTCAGTGCCGTCCCGGGACGCAGCCATGCAGGGAAGACATTTCCCGGCGCCGCTACGCCGCGCGCAGTGTGCGTCAGCGGCTGGTGCAACGGGTCGTAGAAGAACTCCGCAAGCTGCTGCGAGAGCGGCTGCACATCGTCGCTGTGCTCGACAATGCCTGCATCGAAATAAGAGCCAAGAACGAAGCTCTGCCCGGAACCTGCATCCACGCCATGCGTCCCGGTTGAGCAACATACGGTCGCGTCGCCATCCGCGTAGAAGGTCGTGTTATTCGCCAAAAAGACGTAGAGCGTCCCAGGTGCGGCTACAAACTGCTTGAAGATCTCCTTCTGCAGAAACTCCACGTCCACCACGGCCAGTTCGCGCCCACTCTTCTTCACTGGCAACACGTAACCAAATCCCGCCGGGATGTGAATTGTCTTCGGTGCGATCTTCGGCTGGGACAGAAGGGTGTGCCAGCCCTCCATGCCGGGTTTGTTGAAGGTCGTGCGAAGCAGCGCGTCCGTGTACTGCGTCGTGCCGGAGGGAAAGGCGTACTGGCCGAACAACGGAGAGTGCACTACCTTTTCTGCTTCACTCCCGGCACTCACAGTGACCGTCCTGACCGGGGAGCCATCAAAGACGAGCGTAAGAGGTACAAGGACGGTTGGAATCGTCGTCGTGCCGCCCTGTGCCGGATCTTTGCCGACCACTGTGTAGGAGATCGCATTTCCCGCCGCGCCCGCAGAGTAGCTTCGAGTGAAGGTAGGAATCGCGTCCTGCGTGTGAAGGGTCATGGAAAAGAGCAAAGAGAAAAGGGCGCAGGGGACGAGCTTCACGAGTATGCCTCCGGAGATGCGTCGGAAAAGTTTCTGGATAAGGGTCATCGACGCCGTAAATCCTGGCAATAGGGAAGAAGACCTATTCGCGAAATCACACACATCAGCCTTCCGCGATCTGATACCTTCGTGAATACGATGCGCAGTGTGAAGTTGGATCTCCAGGGAAGCCGCTGGTTGGCGGTTGTGTGCCTTTTGTTGGCGGTGAACCCGTCGTTCGCGCAGACGAGCACCAAGGCTGCGCAGGCCACGCCTCCACCTCCTGTTGCGCCAAAGCAGCCGCTGGTGCAGAAGGAAGGTAACGTCACCGTTGAGGTAGGCGTGATCGACAACGCCGAGTACCGCATTGACGTGCCCGACAACTGGAACCACAATCTCGTCGTTTTCTACCACGGCTACAGTGAGACGCCGTATCACTTCAGGCCGGGCGCGGGGATGAACGGGCAGGCCAAGCCCATGCTCGAACGTGGCTACGCCATCATCCAAAGCGCGTACTCAGAGACGGGATGGGCGCTTGCCGTGGCTTATCCCGAGACGGAAAAGCTCCGCAAATACTTCGTCAAGATCCATGGGCAGCCGAAGGAGACGTACGTCGCCGGTGGAAGCATGGGCGGGGCTCTCACGATGGTGACCATCGAACGCAACCCGAAGGTTTATAACGGAGCGCTCGATCTCTGCGGCGCTGTCGGGCCCACCCTTGTGCATCTGAACCGGCGCTTTGCCTGGCGTGCCGCCTTCGATTATTACTTTCCCGGCCTGATGCCACCGCTCAATCCGGTCCCGGCGAATTTTGTAGAGACAGACGCTCTACGTATGAAGGTTCTCGCGGCTCTGAATGCAAAGCCTGCCGCGGCGGACTCCATGCGCGACCTGACCAGCCTGCATACCAATGCGGAGGTCGCGCGCATGATGGTCTACTTCACCTACGTCATCGCCGATATGCAGGACAAGGCGGGCGGCAATCCCTTCGATAATCGCAATACGATCTATACGAACAGCAGTTCGGATACCCGGACTGACTACGCTCTGAACGACGGAGTCCGTCGCTACGCCGCAGACCCCCGTGCACGGACCTATCTCATCGATAACTATACGCCGTCGGGTAAAGTGCTGAAGCCGATGCTGGCGCTCCACACCACTTACGATCCCTTGATTCCGGCGAACACGCTCACCCTCTACAACAGCATCGTAGAGATCGCCGGCTACTCACAGAACTTCGTTCAGCAGTACGTCCATCGCGAAGGCCACTGCACCATGTCCAGCGAAGAGGTCGGAAGGGCCTTCGACGAACTTCTTCTCTGGGTTCACACGGGCAAGGCCCCCCAAGCTGGCCTGCAGCGAGAGAGCGGACGCTAGCGCAGCGTGCCGATGGGGCAGTTTTCCCGTCGAACGGGCTGTCCGGGATGGCCAAGCTGCAGTTTGTAGGAGCAGTAGACGTTGGAGTAGCCCGCGCCCACGCCCTGGTAGACGTAGATCGTCTGCTCCGCTTCGTTATACGTGGAGAGAACCTGCCCCGGACCTGTGCCCTGCAACTGATAGGAAGCACTGCTGCTTGCGGCTTGAACCGGAGCGGGCGTGTGGGCAAACCAACCGATCGCGATACCGCAGAGCAAGAGAAGAACGAGTTTTACGTTGAGAGACATAGACGGCTCCTTCTGAATCGCGGAGAAGTTCAGTGTGAGCGCAGTCATCCCGATTCAACGACGCTTCACGGCTGTTGCGAAAATCTTAAGCTCTTTTGATGGAATAAAGCATCACGTTCCGTTTCTTATCTAATGCAGGAGAGCGTCCGTCGGTGGAGTTGAGCGGGCCGCACTTGTAGACGCAAAAGACTACGAAAGATGGAGAGATCTCAAATGAAAATTGGTTTTGTCAGTATGCCTCTCACGGGCCATATTAATCCTATGGTCGCGTTGGCACGTAAGCTGAAGTCCCGCGGACACGAGGTCGTTTTTATCGGCATTCTCGATGTGGGCCCCTATGCTCTTGCTGCTGGTTTAGACTTTATCCCTATCGCCGAAAAGGAAGTTCCTCTAGGTGCATCAACGGGTGCTATCGTCCCTGTTTCCAAGCTCCGCGGTACGGAGGCGACACGGTGGACGATTGAACAGTCTGTCAGGGGCATGTTCCACTTGGCGTCGCAGTATTTGCCGGGAGTCATTGCTGAAAAAGGTATTGAGGCACTGGTTCTGGATACCATCCATATGTATATTGAGGTGGTTCCCATGAGCATGGGCATCCCTTATGCCCATGTGTGGGCTATCTTGAATATCGATTTTTCAGGAACGACACCTCCTTCTGTACTTCCAATGAAGTATGAACATACCGCAGAAGCCCGTGCAGGTTATGTCAAGGGTCTCGTAGAGAGCGACAATGCCTTCTTCAGGATTGTGCAGGTACTTGGTGAAGAGTATGCAGAACGCGTTGATCTGAAGCTGGACTGGAGCCACCCTCCCGCAACGGTCTCAAGGGATGCTGCGATTATTGTGTCGCAGACTCCGAAAGAGTTCGACCTGCCCGGGATCCCCTGGCCTGCGCAGTTTCAATATACCGGTCCATTTCAGGACGCGGCGGGAAGAGCGCCGGTCGCCTTCCCATGGGAGAAGCTGGATGGCAGGCCGCTTGTCTATGTTTCTTTGGGAACCCTGGTCAATGGGCTCGATTTCATCTACAAGACCATTCTGTCTGCCGTGCAGAACATTCCGGAGATCCAGGTTGTCCTTTCCAAGAGCCGCAACATTGATACGGAAAAGATTGGGCCTATCCCTACCAATGTGATTGTTGTGGAACAGGCTCCACAGATCGAAATCCTTCAGCGCTCCGCTCTCTGCATTACTCACGCCGGATTGAATACCACACTTGAATCGCTGGCGAATGGAGTACCGATGGTGGCGATTCCGATCGCTTATGACCAGTTTGGAGTCGCTCTCCGCATTGAACATCATGGAGTGGGCGAGTTTGTGGATATTGACGACCTTACCGTTGATCGTCTGCATGAGTTGATCCAGAAGGTATTGCAGACGCCTGCGTACCGCGAGAAGGCGCTGTACTTCAAGGAAGTCATTGCCAAGGGACATGGACTTGATGTAGCTGCGGAGGCGATTGAGAGCGCCTTCGAACTAGCGATCAAGAAGCGTCTGGGAGGCAGTTCCACGGAGCCTGCGGGCGAGCTTTCTCGCGTGTAGGAGACTTATCTTGTAGCAAAAGCCGCTTCAGAAGAGAGCGGGCGGATCGGACAGAACAAACGACGGCTGAGAGATATCCTCAGCCGTCGTTTGTATGAGCACCTGGAACGAGTGTTTTCAGCGTCCGAGGGACAGGTGATGAAGACCATATAATGAACTATGGGCGCTGAGCGGGGATCTGGGACGAATCCGGATGCGACATCGGTTTCCACCGATGCGGGAACGGATCTGGAGGCGGCGGTGCCTTCTCCTTCCATCATGAGTTCGTCTGTATCGATTCGCCGCCAACCGGTTGAGTTGGAGCTGGATGCACCCGCAGGTTTGTTGGTGCCTCTTCGGGAAGAGGCACCAATTGTTTCTTCGACTCCATCGGGCATGAACTATGGTGATCTGCCGTCCGAACTCGCGGCCGAGATCGACCACAACTTCGAAAAACTCCTGCGCACCGTCCATGAAGCCCGACCGGGCGACGATCTCGGCATCATCCGCGACGCCTGGAAGTTCTGCGTGGAGCAGCACGTCGGCCAGAAGCGCGCCAGCGGCGAACCCTACATCATCCATCCGCTGGAAGTCGGCCAGGTGCTCGCCGAGATGAAGATGGACTCCACCGCTATCGCGGCGGGGCTTCTGCACGACGCTGTGGAAGATACGGACGTCTCCACGCCAGAGATCGCGCGGCGCTTCGGCGAACAGGTCGCGCACATCGTCGAAGGCGTCACCAAGCTCGACCGCATCAAGTTCGCAAACAAGGAAGACCACCAGGCAGAGAACATCCGCAAGATGCTTCTGGCCATGGTCACGGACATTCGTGTCGTTCTCATCAAACTTGCTGACCGTCTGCACAACATGCGCACCCTGCAGCACCTCAAGCCGGAAAAGCAGATGAAGATCGCGCGCGAGACGCTGGATATCTACGCCCCGCTGGCGCATCGCCTGGGCATGGGTAAGCTGCGCGGCGAGTTCGAAGATCTCGCCTTCCGCTACGTGGATCCCGTTGCCTATGAGCAGGTTTCGGATGAGGTGGCCAAGCTCCGCGTTGAGGGAGAGAAGTTCCTCTCCGGCATCGTCGCAACCATAGAAGCCAAGCTGACCGAACATGGCATCCCCGCGCGCGTGGAGTGGCGCATTAAGCGTCTCTACTCCATTCAGCAGAAGCTCGCGGCGCAGGCCATTCCCGTGGACCAGGTCTACGATCTGCTCGCGATCCGTGTGATCACGCAGACCATGCAGGACTGCTACGCCACGCTTGGTCTGCTGCACTCCATCTGGCGTCCCGTTCCTGGCCGTATCAAAGACTTCATCGCCATGCCCCGGCCCAATCTCTACCAGTCGCTGCATACTACGCTGGTGGCCGAGGGCGGACACCAGTTCGAGGTGCAGATCCGTACCGACGAGATGCACCGCATCGCCGAAGAGGGCATTGCCGCGCACTGGAAGTACAAGGCGGACGAGACTGTCTCCGCCAAGGACGAGCAGCGCCTCGCCTGGGTGCGCCAACTGATGGAGTGGCAGCGCGAGATGACCGACCCCAACGAGTTCATGTCGACGCTGAAGATCGACCTGTACCCGGAGGAGGTCTACACCTTCACCCCCAAGGGCAAGGTGGTCGTGCTTCCCAAAGACGCCAGTCCCATCGACTTCGCGTACACGATTCATACCGAAGTCGGCCACACGACCATCGGTGCGAAGGTGAATGGACGTATCGTCCCATTGCGCACACGCCTGCGCAATGGAGACATCGTAGAGATCACCACACAGACGGGACACACGCCTTCGCGCGACTGGCTTTCCTTTACCAAGAGCAGCCGCGCCCGCAACAAGATCAAGCATTGGCTCAACGAGCATCAACGCGAACGCGCCATGGAGATTGGCCGCAAGCTGCTCGATCGCGAAGCCCGCAAGTTCAAGGTCTCGCTCAGCAAATTCGGCGATGCCGACTACGACCGCGTTGCGAACGACTACGGTCTGACCGCAGGACCGGAGCTTCTCGCTGCCATTGGCTTTGGTAAGTACTCTGCCCGGCAGACGCTGAACAAGCTCGCCCCCGGCAGCACCAAGGAAGCCCCCGATCCGAATCAGCTTGAACTTCCCGGAGGCGTGGGCAACACGCTGGCTGCTATGTCCGACGCCGTCAAGCGCGTCTACTTCGGCAAGGGCTCAGATTCCCTCCAGGTAGAAGGACAGGACGATCTTCTCGTCTATCGCGCACGCTGTTGTAACCCGATTCGCGGCGAAGAGATCGTCGGCTACGTCACGCGCGGTAAGGGCGTTGCCGTTCACGCAAGAAGCTGTCCCAACGTTCAGAATCTTCTCTACGAGTCTGACCGTCGCATTCAGGTTGAGTGGGGACCGGCGGACGGTAAGGACAACGGTACCAAGGCCACGACGTACCCCGTCAAACTCGTGCTCCACGTCGACGATCGCAGCGGCATGCTGAAGGAACTCACCGCCATCATCTCCGACGACGATACGAACATCCGCAGCGTGGACTCCAAGCCCACCCCCGAAGGTGAAGCCGTGGTCGAGTTTGTCGTAGAGACGCAGGACGTGCGCCACCTCAATAAACTGCTTGTCGATCTCCGCCGCATTCCTGGTGTCCGCGACGTGCAGCGCATGCAGAAGATCTAGCCTTTCTTCGCCGAAGGAATAAACACAGAGCCCAGTTGTCTCACTTTTATCCAGCAATGGAGTGGGGAGGCTGTGCGTAATAATGAAGAAAGAGTGCGCTCTTTTGGGATTGATGGTTTTGTTTGCCGGAAATCTGGCTCATGCTGCAACGAACAGCTTTCGCATTGTGGCGCCCACTTCGATGCGTGAACCGATCAGCGGACGCCTGTTGTTGTTCATGATGTGCGGGAGCGGCGATGCGGTTGTGGATACGACTTCCGCGGCACCGGGTGAGGTCTGGATCGCCGCGCAAGAGGTCCGTGGAGTAGAGCCGGGATCGTCTATTGAGTTTCATGCCGATACACAGGCTTACCCCAAGCCCTTTGCGGTGGCACCGGCTTGCCCATTGGAAGTCCAGGCGGTTCTGGATGTGAATCATACGTACAACCGGAACGGGCGCGACAGTACAGATTGGGAGAGCGAGGTCGTTCCGCTGAGCCAAGCTGTTCCGCCGGGCGGGAGCGAGCCTGTTCTCACGCTAAGCCGACACTCCGTTGCTCCGATTCGAACAACACCCGTGGCCGGTGTGCCGCCGACGGTGAACCCAAAGGCGGCGGAGGTCTTTGAGATGCAGAGCGCGGCTCTGAGCCGCTTCTGGGGCAAACCGACGTTGGTTCGGGCGTGGGTTGTGCTTCCTCCGGGATACGAGCGCCACCCGAAGGAGCGCTATCCCGTGGCGTATTGGACGCATGGATTTGGCGTTCCCCTGGAGTATGCCATGCAGAACGCGACACAGATTCGCGCGCGCATGGAGAGCGGAAAGATGCCGCCAATGATCTGGGTCATGCTGGATCAACGGTTCCCGGAGGGGAGCCATGAGTTTGCGGATTCGGTCAGTAGCGGACCGTGGGGAACGGCGCTTACGACGGAGTTCATCCCGGCGCTGGAGCGGCGGTATCGGATGGATGCAAGGCCGTCGGGGCGTCTGTTAACGGGACATTCGAGTGGAGGCTGGGCTACGCTGCAGCTACAGATTAGCTATCCGCTGATCTTCGGCGGCACGTGGTCCACGGCTCCGGACTCATGCGACTTCGAAGATTTTCTCGGTGCCAATCTGTACGCTGCAAACGAGAATTTGTACCGGAAGCCGGATGGCACGGCGAGGCCGCTCGTGCGCTTTGGCGGCAAAGTCGTCGAGACGGTGGAGCAGTACGCGAAGATCGAAGCGGTTCTGGGGTCGTATGGCGGACAGATCTCCTCGTTCGATTGGGTCTTTTCGCCACGAGGTGCGGATGGAGCTCCGGAGCCGGTCTTCGACCGTGCCACCGGAGCAGTGCATCGTGAGGTCGCACAGTACTGGCACGA
>JAHFTZ010000162.1 GCA_023265355.1 Terriglobus sp. | reverse complement strand
GGGTGGCCTGGCGAAGGCTCGCGTGGCGGCGGCAGAGGTTCTGGCAGAGTTGCAGGGGCGATGACTCGCCTAGGCGGCGTCGACATTTGACCTACTTTCCTCTTGGTCAAGTGGCCCATGACACCGCGGCCCATTGGATTGAGAGTTAAATTTCGAACTCATAAGCTCTACAAAAGCCTCTCCCAGACTGTACGATTTTGCCTAAACCCCTCTCTCTGGCCGCAACTTTCCGAAGGCGGGCTGCGTCGCTGATCTAGAAGTAAATCCTGCAAAAGTTAATCAAGGAGAATTATGGAGATGAATAGTCGACGTAGCTTCTTTGGAAAGATCGCTGCGATGGCGGCTGTCGTGACCGGTACCAAACTCTTTGCACAGCAGACTCTTCCGGCTCCTGTTCCTGGCGCTGCACCGGCGGGTGGAGACCGGCCGCGTCGCGCGGGTGGAGGAAATCATACCCACAACGGTATTTACTACTTCTCCGGAACAGGCTCGAACGATGGTTATCCGCGCGAAGATCACGTACTCGTCACGGACCCGTTTGAGAAGCACGTTACGCGGACGATGGATGCGCTGAAGAAGTCGGTCGAGCGCGCCGGATCCACGATGGACAACATCATTCATCTCGAAGTTTTTCTCTGCCTTCCCCACGCTGACTCAATCCCCATGCCGACGGGTAGCGCTCGATTCGCGGCGCATAAGGCGCAGTACGACGCTCTGAACAAAATCTATGGAACGTACTTCAGCCCAGGAAAAGCCCCGTCGCGCGCCTGCATGGCGTTGGAGTGGATCCCCGGCGATTCGCTGATTGAGATCGTTGGAAGCGCTATGGTGGTCAATCCGCCAGCACCGCCTGCCGGTCAGTAGTTTTTAGAAGAGAGATAAAAGGAGTTACGCATGAATTTGAAGTCCGGTTGGAATCGTCGATCTTTTCTCTCCACCCTTGGTGCTGCTACGGGCAGTCTGTTTGCAAATCCTAAGCTGCACGCTGCGAAGTCCAAGGTCTCCGCGCACGGCGTAGACGGCAGCCCAATTGTGCCGATCACCTCCGGCCTCGGTTCGACGGGCGATATCTATGCGGAGCTTGGTGTGAAGCCGTTGGTCAACATCGTTGGAACGGTGACGGTCATCGGTGGATCGGTGATGAAGCCCGAAGTGATGGAACTGATCCGCAGGGGCAACGAGCACTTTGTGTTGATCGACGAACTGGAGATCGCAGCAGGCAAATTCATCGCGAAGCTCTGTAAATCGCCCGCCGGTTATACCGGTCTGGTGACGGGCGGTGCGGCTGCTGCCATGGTGGTGGGTTACGCCGCCATGATGACCGAAGATCTCGAACCGCGCATGAAGCAGATTCCGGATACCACGGGCTTCCCGCGCACCGAGGTCATCATCCAGAAGAGCCATCGCTACAACTTCGATCACCAGATCCGCCAGACAGGCGCGAAGTTGATCGAGGTGGAGACGCGCGAAGAAATGATCGCGGCGATCAATCCGAAGACGCTGGCGATTCACTTCACCAACATTCAATCGAACATGGGCAAGGTGAGTGGACCGGAGACCGTGGCGATTGCGAAGGCGCATAACATCTACACCTTCAACGACGCGTCGGCGGACGTTCCACCGAAGGAGCGCCTGTGGGAGTATCCCGCTGTCGGCTTCGACATGGTGACGTTCTCGGGTGGTAAGGACATCTGCGGACCGCAGGCTTCCGGCATTCTGATCGGCAAGGAAGAGTTGATTCGCTGGTCGTTGCTGAACATGAGCCCGCAGGAAGATCGCATCGGCCGCTGCTGCAAGGTGGGCAAGGAGACGATCTTCGGCCTGTTAAAGGCTTTGGAGCTCTTCGTCAACCAGGACTACGATGCTGTGCTGCGGATGTATGACGCGCGTGCGCAGGTGATCACGGATGCTGTGAAGAAGTTCGGTGTAACGGCTCAGCCGCGCCAGTTCAATCCCGAGGCTCTGGGCAACGTGACGCCTCGCTATAGCTGGAAGATCGATCAGACCAAGTTGAAGATCACCGCGCAGGAGGTCATGCAGCAGCTTGCGGATACGCCCCACCTTGGCATCGGAAGCTTCGGTGCAGGCGCAGCAGGCATGCGCGGACGGAATCCGGATGCTCCGCAGCACGCTGAGGGCGAAGCTCCACGTCCGCGCCGGAACCGTCCGCCATCGGACCCGAGCATATTTGGATTCGCTGTGTGGCAGATCAAGGACGGTGAGGACAAGTTCATCGCCGACCGCCTGGTGGAGATCTTCAAAGCCGCTCCGAAGGCGTAGCTTTCAATCGCAAAAAACCCTCGTCCTGCTTATGCGGGACGAGGTTCTTTCGTTGAGAAGGTTATGTGGAGGATATCCGCTTCGTCACGGATGCCAGGATGCGAAATTTGCCTCGCGTGGTGGAAGATGGCCGTGCGCGATCCAGTAGACTCGTGTGCATGGATCGTCTCACTTGCCCAGGGGGCGCTCTCATCCTTTTCTTTCTGTTGTTTTCCAGCCTGTGCGGCTGCGGGAGCGGCGTCTCGAAAGAAATGGGGACATCGACTATACCCCCCCATCCGGGTCTGAGTCCGATCTGGGTGGGGTCATGGGGTGACTCGATGACGGACGCCAATGCCAATGCGGATAATGGTGGAGGGGGTGATCGCACCTTCCGTTTTCTCGTCACATCGACGATCGATGGCACAGAGGCACGCGTTAAATTTTCGAATGTCTATGGCAGCACACCGGTAACGATCGGCGCAGCCCGGCTCGGTCTGGGCCAGAACGGAACGCCTGCGGTAAACTCCTCGCAGAATGTGAGCCTGAGCTTCAACGGTGGACCCAGCACGGTGCTGGCGGCGGGCTCCACGGTCACCTCCGATCCCGTCGCGTTCTCCTTTGGTGCTGGACAGGTTCTCGCCATCTCGGTGTATCTCAAGGGAACCTTCGGCCCGGTGAGCCGTCACGACTCCTACTTTGTTACCAACTACGCCACCCCAAACTCCGCTGGTGATGCGACAGCCGACACCGGCGGCACAGGTTTCACATCAACCCTCGGGGACTGGCTGCTCGTCAACGAGGTCGACGTCTACGGTCCGTATCAGGGAACACTGGCTATGTTCGGTAGTTCGACCACTGATGGCTTCAAATCCAACTACGGCGATACTGCGATCTACCCCGCCGGCAACGTGCCATTGTCCGGCCAAACCAACGCTCGTGTGAGCGACTGGATGAGCCGCCGTCTGCTCGGCCTTGGCTATCGGATCGGCGTAATCAACGCTGGCATACCGTCCGACACGATCGAGCAACGCGTCAGCTCCTCACCCAGCGCCACGGATCGTATCGCACAGGACGTTCTTTCGTTGCCGAATCTTCTGGCGATCGTGACCTACTTTGGCTCGATCGACCTGCGCGCCTGCAGGTACGCTTCGGGAATGGAGAATGCGACAGAGCACGTGATATCGCTGGCCCACGCTGCCAATTTTCCCGTTATCATGGCGACGCTACCGCCCTCTGCTTTCTGCACAAACCAGTCCTCGCCAAACGCCGGACCCGTGCCCAATTCCTCGGACCCCTACGCCGGCGGCATTAACTCAGGCGCACCAAATGGTGCCGAGGTCCAGCGTGCAGCGTTCAACGCCTGGGTTCGTTCCACCGGGGCTTCTCTGCCCGGCGTTGTGGCAATCGCCGACTATGATTTGGCCTTGCGCGATCCGCAGCACATCAGCTTCATGCTGCCCCAGTACAACAGCGGCGATAATCAGCACATGAACGGCAATGGTTACGGCGCCGAGGCGCACGCCGTCCCGCTCGGGGTACTTCCCCCCTCCCTAA
Source organism: Terriglobus sp. (assembly GCA_023265355.1). Lineage (GTDB taxonomy): Bacteria > Acidobacteriota > Terriglobia > Terriglobales > Acidobacteriaceae > Terriglobus. Next base: position 2,299 of record JAHFTZ010000162.1, on the reverse strand, counting down.
ATCCCTTCTGGCCCCAGAAGTTTAGCTTCATTGCTCCACGATATTTTGACTCTGATCGAAACTTAAGCGTTCGTTCACCGTAATAAAGGATATGGAGATTTTTGGTTCGATACGGCTGCGTAGGATGGTCTCTCGCGCGGTTGTCTCCCTTACCGCCCTGGCGGTTTTGTTCACACTTACCAGTTGCACCTCGGCCAACGTTCCACTGGCCACGGCAGGGCAGCCGCCGGTGCTGCAGTGGGTTGCGACCTGGACCGCTGCGCTCGAAAATGCAGCGTCTTCCGGCGCCAATCCCGGCGGCTCCGAGCAGACCTTCCGCTTTGTCGTACTGCCGACGACTGCGGGCGCCCAAGAGCGCGTCCACTTTTCGAATCTTCTAGGCAAGACGCCGGTCACCATCGGTGCTGCACGACTCTCCGCCGCAGAAGGTGCCGGGCCGGCCATCGACACCAGCCGCGACGGCGCTCTGACGTTCAACGGAAGTTCCTCCATCACCCTTGCTCCCGGACAGGAAACCGTCTCCGACCCAGTGCAGATCAGCTATCAGTATGGTGAGGAACTGGCTGTCAGCGTCTACCTGAAGGGATCTTTTGGCGCTCTGGTCGAGAACAGCTCCGAATTTCAAAGCAACTTCGCAACCAACAGCGGCGGCGGTAATACGACCACCGACCCCACAGGCTCTTCCTTTACCCAGACCACCGTCGGCGAGTGGTTCATGATCACGGCAGTCGACGTCTATGGCCCCTATCAGGGCACCGTCGCCGTCTTCGGCAGTTCCTCAGTCGTCGGACACAATTCCGACTATGGCAACACTAATAGTTATCCGGTTTTCAACGTCCAGGTCCCCGGCCAGATTAGCGATCGGCCGTCCGACTGGCTGGCTCGTCAGCTTCGCGCTGCAGGTTACGCGATGGGCGTCGCCAATGCCGGCGCTACCGGCGATCCTGCTGGCGAGGACGGTGTCACAGCATCCGGTTTGTCGGCCATCGCAGGAGTAGATCGTATGCAGCACGACGTACTTTCGCTGGCTGGCATCAAGGCGGTAGTTATTTACTTTGGCGGTGTCGACCTCCGCGGCGACTGTGTACCGGCGGCCAACGTAGAAGCGTCGCTGACCAACATGGTGCAGCAGGCGCAGAAAGCCGGTGTTCGCGTCATCCTGGCCACCATCCCACCCTCGGAGTACTGCACGAGTTCCAGCGCCGACCTGGTGCCGTCTGCCGATAACCCATACGCAGGCGACCTGAATCCTGGTCCGGAAAATCCTGGTTCCACACAGCGCCGTATGGTGAATAACTGGATCCGCAGCAGTGGTGCAGCGCTCCCGGGCGTGGTTGCGATCGCGGACTTCGATGCGGTCATGGCCTATCCGGCCCATCCCGATTTTCTGATTCCGAACTACGTTGCCGGAGACAACTTTCATCCGAACGGTCCGTCATACGGCATTCAAAGTGCCGCGATTCCTCTGTCCAGCATTCTGGGCAAGTGATCGAAGGGCATTCTGAATCAGCTAGTGCGCAGGATTCCCGCCTGCAGAATGGGAAGTCTGAGAGAGTCAGAGCTTCCCATAATCCTGGCAGGAACGCCTGTTTATCTTGAGTGGTGGAAGATGGCGAACTTCGAGACGTCGTTGAAGATGATCAGACCGAAGACAAGAAGGATGACAAAGAACGCGGCCTGGTAGACGCGTTCTTTCCACACGGGGTTCAGATCGCGGCGCATCACGCTCTCGATGAGGAGGAAGAGGATCATGCCTCCGTCGAGGATCGGGAAGGGCAGCAGATTGAAGATGCCAAGGTTCACGCTGATGCCTGCGGCCAGCATGAGGACGTACCACTTGCTGATGCTGGAGGCCGTGTCGATCTGCTGGAAAATGCCGACGGGGCCTGAGACATTGCGGACAGAGACTTCGCGGGTGAACATACCGTGGAGCATATCCACGATGAGCAGCGAGGTCTTCTTGTTGTCCTCCCAGGACTGCTTCGCAGCGCCCGCGAAGGACATGTGCTCAACGCGCGCGGGCGGCGGGTTGACGGAGAAGCCGAGGCGGTAGACCTTGCCCCGTTTTGGGACTTCGGTAAGACGCGGGGTCGCCTTGAGCGTAAGTGAGGAACCGTTGCGCAGAATGCCCAGGGTGATGGGCTGACCCTTCTGGTCGGTCATGTATGCGCTGGTGGCTTCGGTGGAGCGCAGGGGGAAGCCATCAATGGTGGCGATTTTGTCGCCAGCCTGCGCGCCTGCTTCCGACATCGCGCTGTCCGGAAGAACAGATGCGACGGTGAGCGGCGTGTTCTGCGCG
>JAHFTZ010000161.1 GCA_023265355.1 Terriglobus sp. | reverse complement strand
ACGATCTTTCCCTTGACCCGCGCGTCCGGCAGCGCATCCAACTCGGCGAAGTCATGCACGAAGACGACATCCGCCGTAATGCCTTCCTTCGATGTGCCCACGCTCATGCCCAGTCCCAGCATGTGCAGGGGCTTCTTCACCGGACCAACAAGCGCCGCCGACTCTCCGCCGCGCACCCAGTGCGGCACCATCACTGGCTGAATCTGCACGTTCTGCAGACCCGCCTTCCTCATCAGGTCAGCACCCCACTCCACGGCGGTGTTGAGCTGAGGACTTCCGCTCAGCCGCTTGCCAATGTGGTCGCAGAGATACGTCAGATCCGCGTAGCCTTCGTTGTCCGCCATCGCCGCTGTCAAAATCTTGTCCGCGTCCGCCTTATACTTCGCCGCCAGAGGTCCTGCTACCGCAGGCATGGTTGTGGGCCGCTGCCCTGGAGCACCCATCTGCGCAAACACCGGCTGCGTTGCCAATAAAGCCGCACCTGTCAACATCACTGCAAAACGCTTCATTGCGATCTCCTGTTTCGTCGTTGTTCGATTGAAAAACCATCACACGCAACACAGGCTGAGAACGATTTCGCTCTCAGCCTGTGTTCGTTTGCTTGTTAGGTGCAAGTTAGAAAATGATCTTGCCCGCGAGCTGTACGTTGAACGGCTCGCCTGGCCCGATGCCAGGTGCGCCGCTGTTGGAACGGGTGTTTGTGCTGCGACCGAAAGAGCTGCCCGTCGGCGCACCGGAGAGGCTGGGGTTCGCCAGGTTCATGCGGTTGAAGATGTTGAACATCTCTGCACGCAGTTGCACGTTGATGCCTTCGTGGATGTAGGTGTTTTTCACAACAGCCGCATCGACTGTAGCGAATCCAGGTCCGCGAAAGGCATTGCGTGCGGTAGTTCCGAAGGTGCCCGCAGGCGCCAGCTGGAACGCTGAACCCGTATACCACTGGACGTAGGGTGTTGCGCCAGCAGGACGAACCAACTGACGGTTCAGGCCCGCCTTAGGATCACCAATCTGATTCAGACGATCCTGAAGTTCGCCCGTGCCGCTGTTGTCCGTGCTGCCCAGCTTCGCAGAGAACGGCGTGCCAGTGTAAGCGGTGATGAAGGAGTTGACCTGCCAGCCACGCGTGAAGAGCTGCGCGTGATCGGTGAACTTCGGCACTTCGTAGACGATGTAGCCGTTGAAGGTATGGCGCACGTCGAAGTCTGCGCTGCCGTACTCTCCATCGATGTTGGTCGAATCCTGCGGAGCGAAGCCGCGGGTACCCGATACGTTATCGAAGGCATGACCGAAGGTGTAGGAGCCCTGTGCGGTCAGACCGTGGAAGCTGCTGGTGCGCAGCATGGCCTGAAGCGAGTGGTAGTTGGAGGCTGCTTTGCTTTCCATCTGGTTGATAGCCGCGATCGTCGTGCGGTTCGCCAGACGTGTGTCCGTGTAGAAGGGGCGACGCGGCTGGAGTGCAGCTACGGTCGCACCGATTCCGGGGCGTGCCTGGTTGATGTCACGAAGGCGGAACAGACGACGGCCGAGCGAACCGACGTAGCTGATCTGCAACATCGTGTTGCGGCTGATCTGGTACTGCGTGTTCAGGTTGAAGTTCTGCACATAGGCCGTTTTGAAGTTGGGGTCGACGGTGGAGAGACCGAGTGCCGCGGGAATGGAGGCACCCACAAAGGGATTCACACCGGTCTGCCACTGGTACAAGCTGCGGCTCAGATTCAGTACAGGGGTCGTGCCGGTTGGATTTGCCTGAACACCGGCTGCACCACCATTGCCTGGACGGTTGTCGAAGAAGCCGTTCCAGTTAGGAACGTCGAAGTAGATACCGTACGTTCCGCGAATCACCATCTTCTGCGATGGCTGAGCCGAGAAGCCGAAGCGCGGAGCAAAGTTGGTCTTGTTGGAACCGTAGATGGAGTCGAGGCCCTGACCAACGATCTGCAAACCATAACCATCGGTGTTCGCTGCGCCCGGACGGAAGCCCGAGATCACGCCGTTCGAGGTGAAGGGTCCGTTGTAGGTATAACGCACACCGTAATTCAGAGTCAGTGAGGGAAGAAGCGTGTAGGTGTCCTGCGCGAAGATATCGAACGCCTTGTTGTAGATACCACGGCGCAGCGAACCCTGCGTAAAGGAAGAAGACGCTACGTACCCCGCGAGGTAGTCGGCAAGTCCTTTGACGGCCTGCGTGGTGTTATCCGCAGCATAGGAGGTTGCTCCGGCAGGGAGCGCGACACCAGGCTGTCCGGTCGTCGCGTTGATCGCCGTGGCGTTGCCCGAGAAGGTAAAGGTTCCACGGACGTTGCGCTGGTACTGCAGATCCATGTAATTGCGACGGAACTCACCGCCGACGCGGAACTGGTGCTTGCCCTTCAGCCAGGTCAGCGTGTCGGTGAGATGACCGGTGTAGTCCTTACGTCCAAGGGGCTGAGTGGGGCCAACCTGATCGAAGTCCGAAGAGGAGCTGATGGTGATGGTGGGAGCGCCGAAGAGCGAGGGGTCGGTCACACCAGTGTTAAGACCAAGCGCCGGGATGTTCTGGCTGTGGTTCTGGTCATTGAACGTCTGGTTGAAGACACCTACGCCCGCGAGGAGCTGGTTCGAGATGTGATCCGAAACCGCCCAGTTGTGAACGACGGTAAAGTTCTGCGTGATATCTGGTGCGACCTGATAGTAATCGGAGATGTTTGGACCAGCGTTGGCAAACTGACGGCCCGTGCCGATGAAGGCACGCGCGGAGAGCTGCTGGCGTGGCGTGATCGTCCAATCGATCTTGCCAATCGAGTTATCGCTGTAGCCACGCTGTGGGTTGGTATCGAGAAAGTTGCCGTTTGCGGCGGGGCCGGAGTTCTTGTTGCCTTGTGGCCATAGCGAAAGCACGCTAAGCGAGAGCGGGTTCACAGGGATTCCATGAGACGTAAGAAGCGCGGTCGCCTGAGCCACGTAGAGAGCGGTCGGCTCTGTTGCAGAAGCAGAGTTCGCGATGGTGTACTTCTGCCGCTCATAGTTCACGAAGTAGAAGAGCTTGTCATGAACGACGGGGCCGCCGATCGAACCGCCGAACTGCTGGTTGCGGAGAGCGGGCTTGCGATCCGTGTCCTTAAGGAACGGGCTGCGCGCTGCGAAGAACTCGTTGCGGTTGAAGTAATACGCCGTTCCGTGGATGCGATTCGTACCGGACTTGATGGCGAGCGAGATAAGACCGCCACCGTTACGACCGGACTCTGCATTGGCCTGCGACTGAACGGTGAACTGATCGATCGCGTCGATCGGGATCGTTACACCGGCGATAGAACCTACGCCGCCCTGATTGGCTGCTGCGCCGTTCTGCCAGATATCGTTATTGTCGGCACCGTCGATCTGGTAGTTGTTCTGGTTCGTACGCGTTCCGTTCAGAGAACCTGCACCGTTGTATCCAGGAACGATCTTGATGAGCTGCGTGAAGTCGCGACCGTTGAGGGGCATATTTTCTACAGCCTTCTCATTGACGACGGCGTTATTCGTCGAAGAAACGGTATCCAGAGAGACCGCTGCCGCGTTGACCTCAACACGTTCCGTCGACGTCGAGACGCCGAGCTTGATCTCTAGAGAGTAGACCTGACCTGGGCGCACCGCGATCTTATCGATCTTCGTGGTCTGAAAGCCTGCGGATGAGACCTCGATGGAGTAATTTCCGAGAGGAAGATCGGGGAAGGTGTAGTCGCCAGAGCTGGTGGATTCCAATTCGCGCTTATAGCCCGTGTCTGTGCCAGTCAAAGAGATCTTGGCATTAGGAACCACTGCGCCGCTGCTGTCCTGCACCGTACCCGCGATACCGCCACGAAACGTCTGCGCCGTCATAACTTGCGTCAGTGCAAGTGCAAACAACATCAGGACCAACTTCACTTGCCTCGGAAATAACTTCATACTTGGAGTTCTCCTATACTTTTCTGCTGAGCGAATCTTTCGCTTCAGTTACATCCCAACGGGTGAGAAAAGATGCACGTGTTCGGCGGTGAGCGCAAAGCTCTCCTACACAGTCTTGGATACAAGACCGCGCTCGATTTGAATGAGGTGATTTGTCCAACAATAGAACCACGTACGCGCTAACGCAAGAAAAAACGGCGACTTTCGCATTTTTATTTACAAAGTCGCCGTTTTTGTAACTTCCCCGAAATCAACCTGTGCTTTCGTCTAGCTGGAGAAAGGCTGTGTCAGCGAAGGACTCGTGGGCGTCATCATCTCGGCACCATGCTCCGTGATGGCCATGTCATCCTCTAACCGAACGCCGAACTCGCCCTTGAGATAGATACCGGGTTCATCCGAGAAGGTCATCCCAGGTCGCAGCTTCGTCGTGTTTCCGCGCACCAGGTAGGTCCACTCATGCCCATCCATGCCAATGCCATGGCCGACGCGGTGCGTAAAGGTTTTGTAGTCCGGTCCAAACCCGGCGTCCGTGATGACCTTGCGCGCAGCAGCATCCACGGCCTGGCACTCGACTCCCGGCTTCGCCGCGGCCAGCGCCGCGGCCTGCGCCTGATGCACCACATCGAAGACGCGCAGCATCTTGTCCGTCGGTTTTCCGTAGACGAAGGTACGCGAGAGGTCAGAGACGTACCCTTCCACCATGCACCCATCGTCGATCAGAACGATGTCCTTTTCCTTGATCACCTGCGGCGTGATGGATCCGTGCGGCAACGCGCTGTAGATCCCGGTCTGGCAGCTCGTGTCTCCGGGAAAGCCGACGTGCCGGTACGCCGCATCGCACATCTCGCTGAACTCCGCCGTGGTCAGGCCCGGATGCGCAGACTTCCATACGGCTTCGTAGACTTGCAGCGTTACAGAGCAGGCCAGCTTCATCAGCGCTAACTCTGCGGGACTTTTGATCATGCGGCAGCCGGCGATCACCGGTGTAGCATCCACCACGTGCAGATTGCCACAGGCCTTGGCGATCTCGTTGGCATAGACGAAAGGGGTCTTCTCCTCGATGCCCAGTGTGCCCGAGTTCACGCCTCCATCAGCAAGCCCCTTACGTACCAGAGCGTAAGGACTTTCGTGCTCCTGCCAGGTGTAGATGCGGATCGTCGCGCCTCCCGGAAGAAGATTCATCCGCTCCATCATCCGGTCTTTCTCAAACGCCGGACAGACGACGAACGCGTCGCCCTTCTGAGGAATCACAAAACAGAACATGCGTTCGCTGTTTCCCAACCGCATGCCGGTGAAGTACACCAGAGACGTGCTGCCCGCCAGGAGGATGGCGTCGATCTTCTCTTCCTTCATCAACCGGCGTGCGGTTTCGAAGCGAGCTTCCCGCTCGGCGAGCGTGATGGGCACCGCTTCGGCCTTGCGGTTCTTGAGTGCCGCGATCGCAGCCGGCAGCGGACGAGAAGAACCTTCCGACCTGTGCTCTGGCCGTTGTCCAAAAGCCAATGCGGAAGGCGTTGCAAGCAGACTGGTTTGCAGAAAATGGCGACGATCCAAAGGAGGGCCTCTTTTAAAAGGAGATTGGGGATGCAGGTTTCGCCCATTCTACGCAAACGGAAAATCCGATCGACTTTAACGATGCCGGAGATGGCATTTTTAAATGCACAGAACGATATCTGTCCGAGATCAAATCCAAACAGAGGCAGCAACTGCAGGCCTATGATCGTTCTACGGGCTCTGGAGGTCAACATGGCGACTACGCCCGGAATGATACCGCCCCCCAAACGGATCCTGCCGACCATCAAGATCAGGTCGAAGGCCGGATGGACTATGAAATCGGTGGCGTCGCGCGCTTCTTCCGCGACGCTACTACCCAACAACCGGAAGCTCCACCAATGCGCAGAATGACACCAAGCTGGGCGGATGCGTGGTTGCCAGCGCACGCTTTCCCGTGGGATCGAAGACAACTGTCGGACAGACGGTCTACGAACTTCGGATCAAACCGGGATCACTCGTACTCGGCCTGCCATCTTCCACATGCCCGGCAAAGCGCCGCAAGAATCCCGCATCCTCTTTCAACGTGACGGAGAGATCAAACCACCCCTCCATCGCTTTTAGAGGAACCTCCAACGTCCTGTTTGCCTGCGCCTGTACGACCTGCGCCTGATGCGAGTTCGCATACGCCTCGAAGAGACTCACCGTTACATCCCGCGCCCCAGGATTGTGAATCACAA
>JAHFTZ010000160.1:2131-6138 GCA_023265355.1 Terriglobus sp. | reverse complement strand
TCCTGTCGTGAACCTGCGCCCATTCAGCAAGTCCATGATGATGAAGTTCTTCTTCCAGATCGCAAAGAAGGACAAGTGCCAGGACACGGCTCCGATGAATCTGCAGGGGTCGATCCTGAAAAGCTCGTACCTCGACATTCGAGATATTCCGCACTGGGCCGTTCTCCCCAATCTTGAGTTATTTTCCAACGCGGGTTATCCGTTTACGCGTCTGAAGGATCTCTCTGAGACAGCCGTAGTCATGCCCGATGCTCCCGGAACAGAGGAGGTCGAGCTCTTCCTGACGATGATGGGGCACTTCGGAGCGCAGACGGGATATCCCGTGACGGAGGTCACGGTCACGAATGCGGAAGGTATGAAGATCGAGCTGGCGAGGGATTACCTCGTTTTGGGGACGGCTGAGGATCAACCCGCGCTGACGACTTTGAACAAGTCACTCCCGGTGCAGATCCAATCAAGTGGGCTGCATGTGGAAGACACGCAGGGCTTCTTCCATCCGCTGCAGCACGCATGGTGGAAGGTCCACAGTTCCGACCATGTGCAGACCGGTCAACTGGAGACCGCGGGTGGACTTCCGGATGCTCTCATCGAAGGGATGGAGTGGCCCAAGGGGTCGAACCGTTCCGTGGTGGTGATTGCGCTGCGGCACAAGACGGTCGTTCCGACGTTTCTAGACACGTTTCTGCGGGTGGCGACGACGTCGGATATCGCCCAGTCTGTCAGTGTTCTGCATGGGACGCAGTTTGCTTCGTATCGTCTCGGCAACGATGTCTATCGGGTGGGATATTTGTCGCCCTGGTTCCGGATCAAAATGCTGTTCTCAGAGTTTCCCGCGCTCGTGGTGGTTATGGTGCTGGCTACCTGTTTTCTTCTGGGAGCATTGATTCGTGCGGCTCTGCGCCGTATGGCAAGAGTTCGTCTACAAGGCAACTGAGATCGACGCAGTTTGGGAGAGGAACGACGGTGAGAATGCTCAACGGCAGGATCGGTCGTAAGGTAGGGGTGATGGCTCTGGGAGCGATATTTGGCCTGCAGGGGTGCAGAGCGGAGCAGCCGTGGCCTTTATGGCAGAAGTACACGCAAGCTTTCATGGACACCAGTGGACGTATCGTGGACCGGGGAGCCGGTGACAAAACGACCAGCGAGGGGCAGGCTTACGCGATGTTCTTCGCGTTGGTAGTGAACGATCGTAGCCGCTTCGACAAACTGCTGCACTGGACGGAGGACAATCTCGCCGGTGGAGACCTTACGGCACGTCTTCCAGCATGGAACTGGGGTAAAGCGAGCGACGGTTCGTGGAAGATTCTCGACGCCAACTCTGCCTCGGACGCAGATGTTTGGATAGCCTATGATCTGCTCGAAGCCGGACGTCTCTGGAAGGTCGAGCGCTACGAAAAGCTGGGGCAGGTGATGGCGGGGCGCATCGCGCAGAGCGAGGTGGTCACTGTTCCGGGCATCGGAACCATGTTGCTTCCCGGTCCCTTCGGATTTCACCCCGACCCGGCGAACTACATTTTGAATCCGAGCTATCTTCCACCACAGGCACTGGCGCGGCTGGCACTGGCTGCTCCTTCAGGTCCCTGGGGAGCGATTGCGGACAGTCTTCCTCAACTGCTGGCCAAGGGTTCGGGCGGAGGCTTTGCCATGAATTGGGTGCTGGCTGGGGTGACGGTGAGGCCCTCTCCTACGCTTGAAGAACTTGCGGCGGGGAAGGCCAATGAGGTGGCCGTCGGAAGCTATGACGCGATCCGCGTTTACCTGTGGCTAGGCATGGCCGACCGTGATACGCGCGGCGTACAGGCTGCTATGCCCGAGGTGGGCGGCATGGCCGCTTACCTGAAGACGCACGTCACGCCTCCCGTGACGGTTGACCAGGCAGGCAAGATTTTGGATCCGGCAGGAAGCGTGGGCTTCTCGGCTGCTGTGATCCCTTACCTTTTGAGTACGGGACGTCAGGCTGAAGCGAAGATGCAGATGGACCGTCTGGGTGCGAGTGTGGATCCTGCAACCGGTCTCTATGGACACCCTGCGATGTACTACGACCAGAACCTCGCGCTCTTTGCGACGGGTTGGATGGAGAGGCGATTCCGCTTCGAAAAAGACGGTCGTTTGAGGCTGCCATGGAAGTAGCAAGCGAGATGCGCGCGCTGTTGGTAACCCGGTTAACACCGGAAAAAAGCGGGACAGTAGGGAAGAAAGACGGTAAGATTCTGAAGAAACTGCCCAGGGTGTCAAACAGGGTCCGCGTTGCGGAGAGGGATGACCATGCGATTGTCGAAGTCTAGTTCGACGGCTCGCTGGAGCGCTGGCGGATGGGCGTGTGGTGCGCTCGCCGTCGCCCTGTTATGCCCGCCGCAGAGGGGATGGGCCCAGACGAGTCAGGCGGCGACGCAGCTGCTTCTGGAAAAGGCACACGCGATGGAAGCGCGCAGCCGGATGGACATGGCTTCGCAGACATGGCAGCAGGTTCTTCTTTCAGATCCGAATAACACAGAAGCCCTCGGCGGTCTGGCCCGTGCAGCAAAGATGAGCGGCAACAACACGCTCGCGAATACGTACCTGCAGCGTCTGCGCGCGATCAATCCGAACGACCCTGGCATTGCGCGTGCCGAGGGGGTGATGCAGCAGAGCGCGCAGCTGGACAGATTGAACCAGGCGGGTAAGCTGGCCGGTGCAGGGAAGTACGCGGAGGCGATGACGATCTACCGCCAGGTGTTTCCGAGTGGACCGCCGCCGGGAGAATGGTCGCTGGCGTACTACGAGACGGAGTCGGCTACAGACGAGGGTCGTCCCCATGCTGTCGCCGGTTTGCGTGGACTGGTGGAGAAGTATCCGCAGGACACGCGCTACCAGGTGGCTCTCGGACGAATTTTGACGTACAACCCCCGCACCCGCGCGGAGGGTCGACGTCTGTTGCAGAAGCACCCGAAGGATGCGCAAGCAGTTGAGGCCTTGAAGCAGTCGCTGGTCTGGGATGCGCAAAATCCTGCGGCCGCAGCGGATATTCGCGCCTATCTGCAGACGCACAAAGATCCCGCTCTGGCAGAAGCGGTGAGGAATACGGAAGCCAATGAAGCGCGCGCGCGCAGGGCCGGAACTGGACGTGTCCTCTCGCCTGAAGAGGCGGCGCGGACGCAGGAAGAACGGCAGCGCGGTGCGGAAGAAGCCGCTGCCTATGGCGCGTTGAACGCCAAAAATCTAGAAGAGGCAGAGGCGCGCTTCAAGGCGTTATTGGTCAGGAACCCCGACGACGCACAGGCGCTGGCCGGTATGGGCTATGTGCGCATGAACCAGGCGAACTTCGGCGGCGCGATCAGCTTTCTGGAGCAGGCCAAGCAGAATGGATCGAAGGATCGCGGTGTCGATACGGCGCTTGCGACCTCGCGCTTCTGGTACACGATGGGTGAGGGCTCGATCGCTCTCAATGAAAACGATCTGCCTACAGCGGAGAAGAACTATCGTACGGCCCTGCAGATGCGCCCCGCGAGCGCGGAGGCGATGGAGGGTCTGGCGGGAACGCTTCTGAAGGCGCAGCAACCCGAGGCGGCCGTTCCGGTCTTCGAGCAGTACGTCCGTCTGAAGCCTGCGTCTCCCCCGGCTTGGCGCGGCTTGTTCATGGCCCAGTACGCCACGGGGAATGCGGCGCTTGCGCTGACGACCGAAAAACGTATTCCGACGACAGTGCGGACGCAGTTGATGCAGGATCCGGAGTTCCTGCGCACACTGGCCTCTTCCTACTCAGCGGTGGGGCGCGATGCCGATGCGCAGAGGGTATTGCACTCTGCATTGGAGATACCTTTTCCGTCCGGCGGCGAAGGTCTGAAGGTCGAGACGCAATTGCAGTATGCGAGCCTGCTGCAGCAGGCCAACCGGCTGGATCAGGCCGCAGGGCTTTACCGGCAGGTACTGGTCGCCGACCCATCGAACGTGCCTGCATGGCAGGGTTTGGTACGAGTTGAGCACGCGGCGCACAGCGATGCGTTGGCACAGCAGACGCTGGAGACGAT
>JAHFTZ010000160.1:0-2121 GCA_023265355.1 Terriglobus sp. | reverse complement strand
GGAGACGATGCCGCCGACGGTCTATGATCAGGCGCTTCGCGATCCCGGCTTCATTACCACTGCGGCCTCCGTCTATCAGGCGCAGAACAAGTACTACGTGGCGCAGGCACTTCTGGAGAAGGCAGTCTCGCAGCAGACCACGGCAGGGCAGAAGCCCTCCTCCGCCGTGATGACGCAGCTTGCAGGTCTGTACCTGCAGCGCAACGATGCGCAGAGGGCGTATCCGATCTATCGCCAGATTTTGTTGGAAGACCCCAACCGCATCGATGCGTGGAAGGGGCTTCTCGGCGCGCTGCACAGCAGCGGGCATGACCGTGAAGCACTGGCACAGATTCAGCAGATCCCTCTCGAAACTCGCAAGCACCTGGAGGGCGATGTCGATTATCTGCAGACCGTCGGCGCGGTCTACAACGGTCTGAACCAGCCCGCGCAGGCGATGGTGTTTTTGAACCGCGTGCAGCAGAAGTATGCTGCGGCGCACTCTCAGGCTCCCGCGGACATCGATATTCAAAACGCGTACCTGCTGTTCAATGGCAACAACGACACGGGCCTCTACAGGCAGTTGATGGTGTTGGGCAGTCGAGGCGATCTGACCGATGCGCAGCGGAGATCGGTGCAGACGATCTGGGCTCTATGGGCGGTGCGACGGGCGAACCAGGCTTCGGCGCAGGGCTATGTCAAACGTCCTCTGGCGATTCTGAATGCGGCAGCACGTGCATTTCCCGATAACCCGGGAGTGATCAAGGCCTTGGCGAGCGGGTATCTGCGTGCTGGCCTGCCCAAGCAGGCGACCGCGATTTTCAAGGCGCAGGATATGACGTCTGCCACGGCTTCGGATTACAAGTCCGCCGTAGGTGCGGCGATTGCTGCGGGGGATCTGAAAGACGCGGAGACGTGGCTGCGCTTCGGTCTGGAGCAGTATCCGAAGGACTCGCAGATGCTGACGCTGGCGGCAAAGTTCGAACAGGCGCGCGGCGATAGCGGACGCGCGGCGGATTACTATCGCGCCTCTCTGGCGGCGATGCCTGCGGCGGATCCAGGAGCGGAGCTGGCCGATGAGCTGAGCCGTCCTGTAGCCGCGCTGCGGCCTCCTACGGTCGCGCAGCAGCAGGACCTGGCAACGCTTCTCGCACCCGGATCGGATGCTGCCACCGGACCTGGAGGAGTCGCCGTGGTGGAGACGGTTCCGGAGCGGCCGTATCTTCCCAGCTACGGAAACGCGTACGGACAGGCGCCGGTCGTATTGACACCGGAAGGAACGCCTGCGGGCGGGGCGCTGGTTCCGCAGTACATGGTGAATCCGCAATATCAGCAGCGGTTGCAGCAGCAACAGTTACAACAGCAGCAGGGAAAGCCGCGCAATACGCGGCTCGGGGATTACGTTCCAACGGCCAGCCTCGATCAGCCTTCAGTGGGAGACCCGCAGTCGTTGATGTACCAGAGAGAGCAGATCCGGCGGCTGACGCAGCAGGCGCAGGATTCGTCCTTTAGCGGACAGATTCCCGGAGCGGTCATCGCTTCCAACGCCGGAGATGTGTACGGGCCGTATATTCCCTACAACGCACCCGACAACTCCAACCCTGTACCGATGTTCAACGCTGTGGCTGCACCGGTACAGCTTGCCGGAACGCAAGCCGCTCCCGTGGAGATGTATAACGCAGAGACGACGGATGTGTTGCCTTCGACGCGAAGTGTTCCGAACGCAAGGGGAGGTCGCAAGGCACGGTCTTCACATCCTGAGATCGCTGCGGCCGAGGCAGCAGAGGAGCGTCGTCGCCAGTCGGATCCCGGAGCACGCACCCTGTCGAGTTCTCCGGTCAATATGATGGGACAGAGCAACCCTCCCGACGATGTCGACGTCGCGCCCGTACAGCAGTCGCAGTATGCCCCCAACCAGACGCGTAGACCGGCGGGTCTGCCTGGGATGGGGACGACGGACAACGGTGTCTCCGGGCAGAGCTTACCGACGCAGGGCCAGTACTCGGCCACGGTGCAGCGTCAGGCAACAGACAGCTATGGGCAGCAGTATCCGCAGCCACGCCGCGGACAGACGGCAACGCGGCAGGCGCCTCGACGTATTATGCGGAGGGCACCCGCTGCGTCCAGCACCTCGCCGGGACC
>JAHFTZ010000159.1 GCA_023265355.1 Terriglobus sp. | reverse complement strand
GACGTATCTGCCGGACGCTCCGAAGACGTGGGACAAGATCACGGTTTACAACCTGCTTACGCACACCTCTGGGATTCCGAACCTCACTAACCTGCCCGAGTTCCAAACCTTCAAGCAGAAGGAGAGAACGCCCGACGAGAGCATCGCTTTCTTCCGCGATAGGCCGCTGGACTTCGAGCCCGGCGCAAAGTTTACCTACAGCAACTCCAACTACATTCTCCTTGGCCGCATCATCGAAAAACTCTCAGGCGGAACCTACGCGGAGTTCCTCCAGAAGAATATCTTCACACCGCTCGGTATGACGGAGACTGGCGCGGATAGCAGCACGATGATTCTTCCGCAGCGCGCACAGGGATATCTTGCTCGCCAGGGCAGCTTTGTCCACGCCGACCAGACGTTCATGTCGATCCCCTTTGCAGCGGGCTGCCTCTATTCCACCGTCGGCGATCTGCTCAAGTGGGAGCGCGGCCTCTACGGGGGCAAGTTGCTCTCACCCGCGTCCCTGCAGGCGATGACGACTCCCTTCAAGAGTGACTACGGCCTCGGCGTCTTCCACCGCGACGCAGCGCAGCACAACGTGATCACACACAACGGGTCCATCGACGGTTTCGATGCGCGCCTGAACTTCTATCCTGACCGTCAACTCACCATCGTCGTTCTGGGCAACGTAGGCAACGGGACACCCGACAAGATTGCAGACCAGCTAGGAAGCGTGGCCTACGGCGAGAAGGTCATCGTCAACTCCGACCGCAAGGTGGTTCCTGTTGCGCCCGCCGTGCTTGCGGAGTACGTGGGCATCTACAAATCCCCGGCCTTCGGACTCACCATCAGTCTTGAAGGAGACCACCTTCTGTCCACCACGCCAAGCGGGCAGAAGGTTCCGCTCTATCCGGAGTCGCAGACGAAGTTCTTCATCAAGGAGTTCGACGCGCAGTTAGAGTTCGTTCGCGACCCTGCAACGAAGAAGGTGACACAGTCCCTCGTCACGCAGGATGGAAAGGTCCGCGAGGTGCCGAAGCAGTAGGGAAGAGAAAGGTTAGCAATCAGCAGATCCTTTCGCTGCGCTACGGAATGACAAACAAGAGAGCTGAAGCGAGCGGGGGACTCTCATCCCATCTGTAAAGGCCTACTGCTTCAGCTCCACCAGCGTGGCACCCTGTCCGCCTTCGTTGTACGGTGGCTCGGTGATGTTCACCACGTGCGGATGCCGCTTCAGGTAATCGCGCAACGTGCGTCGAAGGATGCCCATGCCCGTGCCGTGGACGACGCGCACGCTTGGACGTCCGGCGAGGAAGGCCTGGTCGATGAAGCGTTCGACTTCATCGCGAGCCTCGTCCGCAGTACGACCGATCACGTTGATCTCGCCGGGCATCGTGTCCGGTTCGCGCGCGATGACGTTGATGCCGCCCCTGCGATTCGCCGCCTGCACAGGCGTTTCGATCTTCTTCTGTACGCTGGCGATGTCGTCCTTGGGGATGCGCATCTTCATGCCGCCCATGGAGACCTCGTAGGTCTTCGCGTCGATCACGCGCTCCACCTTGGCCTCGCGCCCGAGGGACTTCAGCTTCACCATATCGCCCGCAGCGACGTCGCGCACCACGTGCGGTTGTGCAGCGGGGTCCTTGCGGTCGGCACCAGAGACGTGCGCAACCACGACGGAGTTGAAGCTCTCCTGAAACTCCCGCTTCAGGCGTGCGATGCGGCGGTCGGCCTCGCTTGCGGCTTTGGTCTTCGCGGACTTGTCCTCGATGGACTTCACCGTCTCGCGCATCTGGTACTCGAACTCTTTCATCAGCGAAGCCAGCTTGCCTTCGAGTTCGCGCGCACGATTGCGCTGCTCCTGCTTGCCTTCGGACTCGAGTTTCTGGCGTTCTTTGGTTAGTTCCAGCTCGCGGAGCCTGATGTTTGCGCGTTCTGTTTTTACTTCGGTGAGCTGCGCGTGAAGATCGTCGAGAAAGCGCGCAATATCCGCCGTCTGTGTCGTTACATTGCCGCGTGCGGAGGCGACGATGGCAGGATCGAGACCCAGCCGCTGCGCGATGTTGATGCCGCTTGAAGCGCCGGGTACGCCGAGGCGAAGATCGTAGGTCGGTGCAAGCGTCTCTTCGTTGAAGCCTACGGCGGCGTTCACCACGCCCTCGTGCTTCGCGGCGTAGATCTTCAGCGAGGTGAGATGGGTGGTCAGCAGCGTCCATGCGCCGAGCCTGAGGAAGTGTCCGGCGATGGCTACTGCGAGCGCCGCACCCTCTTCCGGATCGGTCGCAGAACCAAGTTCATCCAGCAGGACGAGCGAACGTCCGTCGGCCTCGCGCGCGATGCGGTTCACGTTCACGATGTGCGCGGAGAAGGTGGAGAGATTGCGCTCGATGGATTGCGCGTCGCCGATGTCGGCGTAGATCGCTCCAAAGATCGGCAGACGCGCCTTGCTCGCAGGAACGGGAATCCCCGCCTGCGCCATCAGCGCCAGCAGGCCCACGGTCTTCAAGGCAACCGTCTTTCCGCCCGTATTCGGACCGGAGATAATCAGCTGCTTCGCCGCTCCCGGAAGAGCGATGGTCAGCGGAACGATGCTGGCGTTCTCTTCGCGCAGACGAAGCTCCAATAGAGGATGGCGCGCGTCTGTGAGGGACAGGGCGGGATCTTCCGCGTTCGGTTTGCCGTCGGTGAAGACGGGCCGAACGCAGCGCAGGCTTTCGGCAAAGCGCGCATAGGCAAAGCGCTCGTCCATGCCTGCCAGAATCTCGCTTCCACGCTGCAATGCATCGGCGTTCTGCCCCACGGCGGCGGTCATGGCTACGAGGATGCGATGAATCTCCTGCTGCTCTTCCTCCAGCAGACGTACGAGCTCGTTGTTCTGCTCGATCGTCTCCAGCGGTTCGACGAAGACCGTCTGTCCTGACGAGCTCGATCCATGCACCACGCCGGGAACGCGCTTGCGGTTTTCTGTCTTGATGGGGATTACGAAACGCTCGCCGCGCACGGTGATTAGAGCGTCCTGCACGGTGCCTTCGTCGGTGACGCGCTGCAAGGTACGTCGCAGAGAATCTTCAATCGCCTTGTGCTGGCGCTGCGCCGCGCGGCGTATGCCACGGAGTGCGGGCGAGGCGTCGTCGCTCAGTGAGCCGTCGGCCTCGATCTTTCCGCTCACCAGCGAGAGCAAGCCATAGAAGTTCGCCGTCTGCAGAGGAGAGCTGTAGTTGGTGACGCCGGGCCACTTGTCGCGGACGATGTCGGGCGGTTCGGTGATCAGTGTGCGCCAGTCGGCGATCTGCTCCGCCATCTCGGCGATGCTGCGGATCTCCAGAGCCTCCAGGGCGGCGTTGGGGATGCGGGATTTTTCCAGAAGGCTGCGCGCGTCGAAGAGACCGCCAAAGCCGAAGCTTCCGCCGCCGGAGAGAAAGATGCGGATCTCGGCGACCATCTGCTGCTCGCGCTGCACCCAGGCCAGATCACGGGAGGGTGTCCGAGTAAGGACGCGTTCGCGCCCCAGGGGAGACTGTGTTTTGGCGGCCAGGTGGGCGCGCAGGCGCTCCCACTCCAGGGCGGCAGAGCTGATTTCGTGCAAAGGCGAGAGATTTTCGGAGAGTGTCACAACTATTGGATGGTAGCGGTTACGGATGGACTTTGCAGAACGAAGGAAAACTGCCTGTCACATCGAGCCATGCAACAGGCAGTTCCAGGGTTTAAACGGTCGTGTCGATGGCCTTCATTGTGGCTTCCGCATACCGGTCGCCGGCGATGGCATCCTGGGGTACAGCCGCTTCCAGCTCGGCCACTTCCTCGGGAGATAGCCGGATCTCCGCGGCAGCCGCGTTTTCTTCCAGATACTTCCGTCGCTTGGTTCCGGGAATCGGGACAAGATCCTCGCCCTTGGCCAGCACCCAGGCCAGCGCCAGCTGTCCGGGTGTGACGCCCTTCCGCTCCGCAATCGCCCGCACGCGGTCCACAATGACCTGGTTTTTGTCGAAGTTTTCACCCAGGAAGCGCGGCATCCGTGTCGCGCGCGAATCGGTCGCGACCAACTCTTCCTTCTTGATCGTGCCGGTCAGGAAGCCGCGGCCCAGAGGGCTGTACGGGACAAAACCGATGCCGAGTTCTCGCGTGGTGGGCAGAATCTCCGCCTCCACATCCCGTGTCCAAAGCGAGTATTCCGTCTGCAAAGCAGTGATGGGATGGATTTTATGCGCGCGGCGGATGGTGGCCGGGGAAGCTTCGGAGAGGCCGAGATACTTCACCTTGCCCGCCTTCACCAGGTCCGCCATGGCGCCGACGGTCTCTTCAATCGGCACGTTCGGGTCGACACGGTGCTGGTAGTAGAGGTCGATGTAGTCCATGCCCAGCCGTTGCAGCGACTCGTCGCAGGCCTGCTTCACCCACTCCGGCCGGCCATCGATCAACCATTTGTTCGGCTCCGCCTTGGTGCGGCGGTTGGCGAACTTGGTGGCCAGAAATACCTCGTCGCGCCGTCCCTTGAGGGTTTTGCCGAGGAGCTCTTCGTTATCGCCAATGCCGTAGGTGTCTGCGGTGTCCAGAAATGTGACTCCGAGATCCAGCGAACGGAGCAGCGTGGCTGCAGACTCCTGGTCGTCGCGATCCCCATAAAAATCGCTCATACCCATGCATCCGAGCCCCATGCGGGAGACGACGGCGCCCTGCGAACCGAGTTTTACCTTTTCCATGCTTCTTTTCTCCAGTACTTCTACGCGTTTAGATGACACAAACAGGGGATAGGAAGCGGCCAAAATGGGAAGTAGCCAAGATCACCGCAGAGGCCCGCAGGTATGAAAAGCCGACGGCCTCACCCTGGGAGATGGCCACGGCCGTGGAATATATGAACACCAGGATCTTCCACGTCACCAAGAGCGGCGGCAAGACCCTCGTCGAGCTCATCGCCCGCAACTGAACTTATCCCAAAGCCGCAGCCATACAATAAAGGCATGGACTTCCCCGTTACACGCATGCGCCGTCTGCGCCGAACCGCAGCCATGCGCTCGCTCATGCGCGAGACGCATCTCCGCCCCTCGTCGCTGATCTACCCCCTCTTCATCTGCCCCGGCGAAGGCGTGCGCAAGCCGATCTCGTCGATGCCCGGCGTCTTTAATCTGTCGCTCGATGAGGCTATGAAAGAGGCCGCAGAGTGCGTTCAGCTTGGGATCGGGGGACTTCTGCTCTTTGGCCTGCCCTCCGAGAAGGACGAAGAGGGAACCGGTGCATGGCACGAGGACGGTATCGTGCAGCAGTCCCTCCGCGCCATGAAGGGCGACCGCTCGCTCGACTCGCTCACGCTGATCGCAGACACCTGCCTGTGCGAGTACACCTCGCACGGTCACTGCGGCGTCGTCCAGACGGATGGCGACCATTTCCATGTGGACAACGACCTTTCGCTGCATCTGCTGGCCAAAACAGCAGCCTCCCAGGCCGCTGCCGGAGCGGACATTATTGCTCCCAGCGACATGATGGACGGTCGCGTGGCCGCCATGCGGGCCGCAATGGACGCAGCCGGGAAGCAGGACATCCCAATCATGAGCTACGCCGCCAAGTTCGCCTCGGCCTTCTACGGCCCCTTCCGCGAAGCGGCGGACTCCGCTCCCCAGTTCGGCGACCGGCGCGGCTATCAGATGGACGGGGCCAACGTGCGCGAGGCCATGCGTGAGATCGAACTCGATATCCGCGAAGGCGCGGACATGCTGCTGATGAAGCCCGCGGGGCCGTATCTCGACATACTCCGCGCCGCGCGCGACCGTTTTGAGCTACCTCTCGGCGCCTACCAGGTGAGCGGCGAATATGCGATGCTCCACGCAGCCTTCGAGCGTGGCTGGCTGGAACCGGAGCGCGCCATGCTGGAATCGCTGCTCTCCATCCGCAGGGCTGGAGCGGACTTTATCGTCACCTACTTCGCAAAGGAAGCCGCCAAACTGGTGAGCTAGGGCGCTTCAACCGGATCTACCGGGAAGCCCTCTTCTTCTTTGTCATCCCGCAGGGATCTGCTGTTCTTCAAAGTGCGACAAATCCGGTGGCCCGTCGGAGATAAAAAGCAGATCCCTCCGCTTTGCTGCGGGATGACAAAGCTTTGCTACGGATGACAAGTTTGTTACGGATGACGAATTTGCAGCGGGATGACAGATGCACAGGTCGCCGGTCCTGAGTTC
>JAHFTZ010000158.1 GCA_023265355.1 Terriglobus sp. | reverse complement strand
GATGCGTGGCAGGTCTTCGATGCGCAGCGGCGGAGGGAAAAACCGCTTCGGACCGGCCCACTGCACCATGGAAGCGCGCTCGCTGAAGACGGGATCGATGAGGAGATTGGTGCCGTCGATCTCCACCAGAAGCGACGAGTGACCCAGCCAGGTGATGCGCAGGCCGGTCGTGGAGGGGGTGGAGAAGGCTGCCGGATCCGTCACGAAGGGGCCGAGGGTCGCCTTGGGAACGCTCTCTTCACCCCGTGCGGCGATTGCCGCCATCAAAATGCGCGGCATGAGGGCGAGGCTCGCAACTTCGGTTGGTACAGGGTTTTGAAACTTGCCGCTGACCCGGACGGCTGGTTTGAGGAGATTCATGTCTGTTCAATAGATTCCCACATCGGCGACCAAGGCGCACATTCGTCGAAGACAGTTCGCTGACAGGGGAAGATTTCGCATAGGCTAGGAGTGCTTCCAGACATACAGAAACCGCGTCGCCAGAAATGGAACCGTCGCCGGACGTAATGGATTTAGACCCATGGATCTGAAAGAAGCCTTCAAACTCGCTTTGCAGTCGCTCTGGGCGAACAAACTCCGAACTGTACTCACGCTTCTGGGCGTGATGATCGGCGTCGCCTCCGTCATCGCTGTGGTCACGCTGGTGAACGGCGCGAACGCCTATGTGGACCAGAAGCTCAATACCTTTGGAAGCGATGTCTTCACGGTAAGCAAGCAGCCGACGGCGATTACCAGCTTCGAGGACTACACCAAGTTTCAGAAGCGCAAGAATATCCAGGTGGATGCTTACCGCTGGCTGGTGGAGCAGTGCCAAAAGTGCGCCCTGATTGGGGTGCAGCAGACGACACGCGGCACGGTGAAGTTCAGTACGGAATCCGTTACGGATGTGACCCTGCGCGGATGGACGAGTGGCATGCCCGTCCTGAATAACCTGGACATCGCGCAGGGCCGCACCTTCACGCAGTCGGAGGAAGACCACTCAGCGCACGTCGCCCTCATCGGCACAGACATTCAGGAAAACCTGCTGAAAAGCGAAGACCCCATCGGCAAAGAGATCCGTGTGGACGGTGTTTCGTACACGGTCGTCGGTGTGGGCGCGAAGCAGGGCAAGACGCTGGGGCAAAGCCAGGACAACTGGATAGCCGTTCCGCTGCCCGCGTTTCAGCGCAGCTACGGCATGCAGAAGTCGGTCACGATCTTCCTGAAGGCAAAGGGGGGCTCCGGCCTGGCGATGCAGGACGCCATGGAGGAGGTGCGCGTGCTCATGCGCGCCTTCCGTCATGACATTCCCGGTTCCGATGATGACTTCAACCTGGACCAGAATGACGCCTTTGCGACCATCATGAAGCAGATCACGGGCTGGTTCGCTGCGATTGCGATTCCCGCGGCGGGGATCTCGCTGGTGGTGGGCGGCATCGTGATTATGAACATCATGCTGGTGAGCGTGACGGAGCGCACGCGCGAGATCGGCATTCGCAAGGCCGTGGGCGCGCGCAAGAAGGATGTGATGGCGCAGTTCATTATCGAAAGCGCATTGATGAGTCTTGTCGGCGGTGTCATCGGCGTTATTGGCGGGGTGATTGTGGCGTACGGCGTTACGATCGTTGCGGGTTTTCCGGCGAACGTCGCGGTGTGGAGCATCCTTGTGGGCCTCTTCGTCAGCACGGTGACGGGGGTCTTCTTCGGTGTTTATCCAGCACGTAAGGCGGCGGATCTCGATCCCATCGTCGCGCTCAGGAGTGATGTCTAATGCGACTCAGCGACCAGAAAGAGACGATCAAGATGGCGCTGGATACGTTGCGCGCCAACAAGCTGCGCAGCGGTCTTACTATTCTCGGTATCGTCATCGGCGTGATCACGGTGATCATCATGTCCAGCGTGATTAACGGTCTGAACGATAACGTGAACGGCATGATCTCCGAGCTGGGAACGAACACGCTCATGATCTTTCGCTTCGAGGTCTTCGGAAAGCGACCTACGCCAGCGATGCTTCTGCGCAAGCAGCTCACCTATGAAGACGCGCAGGCGCTGATGCACCTGCCGCATGTCGCCAGCGTTGCCGCCTCGCTGCGTTACCAGAACTTCGACGCCTTTGGTGGAGCAGGCATGTCGATTCTCAAGGCCAACGGGCACAAGGTGGAGAACGCTCCGCTGGGTGGCGAGTCCTGGACCTCGCGCGACGTCAACGACTGGCATATCGTGCGTGGCCGTTTCTTCAACCGGATGGATGAGGAGCGATCCGCCAACGTGACCGTGCTCGCGCACGACGCAGCCGAGACGCTCTTCCCTGGTCTCGATCCGATCGGACAGGAGATCACCGCCGCCGGAATGACCTTCACCGTTATCGGAACCCTCGATAGCTTCAAGCAGGCCTTCAGCAGTGGAAAGAATCCGGATGACGACTTCGCCTTCTTTCCGATCACAACCTTCCACAAGCTCCACCCCGAGGTGCTCGACTACTGGCTGAGCCTGAAGTACGACGACCCCAAGAATCGCCCGGCGGTGGAAGAAGAGGTGCGCGATGTTCTGCGCGCGCGGCGCAAGGTGAAGTCAGACCAGGATGACAACTTCGCCATGTTCGGGTCGGACGCTCTTACGCGCCTGTGGACGCAGCTTACCGGCGGTCTCTTCATCCTGATGTTTGCGTTGTCGAGCGTGGGCCTGATGGTGGGCGGTGTGGGCGTGATGAACATTATGCTCGTCTCGGTGACGGAACGAACGCGGGAGATCGGGATACGTAAAGCTATCGGCGCCACCAAGCGAACGATCCTCTACCAGTTCACGCTGGAGGCGATGACCCTCTGTGCCGTGGGAGGTTTGCTTGGCGTGACCATCGGATGTCTTGTGGTTCTGGCTATGCACTTCTTCCTTCCGGCGTTGCTCTCGGCTAGCTGGGTGTTGGCGGCGTTTTTGATCTCCTGCACGATTGGGCTGGTCTTTGGGATCTATCCGGCGTGGAAGGCGGCGAATCTGAATCCGATTGAGGCGTTGCGTTACGAGTAGGCGGGTTTCCGGCTGTGTTTTCGTCCTCTCAAACCATGATTTCGTCCTCTCGACCGCAGCGGAGAGATCTGCTTCTTGATCGCGCGAAGCGCGATCTGATGTGCCTTTGGCACATGGTACAAGCAGATTTCTCCGCTCCCTCCGGTCGGTCGAAATGACGGGGTTGGATGCTTTGCTTCGGTCGGTCGCAATGACGGTATCGGTTGCTTTGTTTCGGACCGTGGAAATGACGGTACTAGTTGCGTAAAGCGTGCTAGATTTTCGGAATGCGTGAGTGTCATCCTTGCACGTACATTATGGCAAGCCGTTCTCGAACGCTCTACGTTGGGGTCACGAGCAATCTGGAGGCACGGGTCTTCCAGCATCGGAACGGTGGGTTTGACGGCTTTACCTCTACCTATCAGTGTCATCGTCTCGTTTGGTTTGAAAAGTTCGGGGACATGCCTGCGGCGATTGCGCGAGAAAAACAGATCAAGCGATGGGCCAGGGTAAAGAAGATTGCGCTCATTGAGGAGAGCAACCGGACCTGGGAGGACCTCTCTGCGGAGTGGGGTAAGCCGTATGAGTTTTATCAGTGGCCAGAGGAAGCCTAGTGCTAGTTAGTCCCATCCGTCATCTCGACCGAAGCGGAGAGATCTGCTTTTGTGATCGCGCGAAGCGCGATTTGATGTGCCTTTGGCACATGGTAGAAGCAGATTTCTCCGCTCCCTGCGGTCGGTCGAAATGACGGTGGTGGTGCTTTGCTTCGGTCGGTCGAAGTGGCGGTGGTCTCCTTCACAACGGCGATCCCGTATCCTTACTTCAGTGAATCCTTCCACTGAAATCGCTCCCGATCTCGCCGCGCACATAGCCACAGCCGTCGCCGTCCTCTGCGCGCTGATGACGCTCGCTGGCCTTGTCTACATGGTGCTCACGCTCCGCGCGGGACGTAGCTTCACGCACTACTGGCGGACGCATCCGCTCACTGCGCTGGCGACGGCACCTACGGTTACGCTGCTGAAGCCGCTCAAGGGTGTGGATGCGCGCATGTACGCTGGGTTGCGCTCGCATTGTTTACAGCAGTATGCGGGGCGGTACGAGATCCTCTTCGGCGTCTCGTCGCTCGAAGATCCTGCGGTTGCGGAGATCGACCGCCTTCGCGCGGAGTTTCCGGAGCTGGCGATGCGCGTGATCGAGTGTCCGGAGCGTCTTGGCACCAGCGGCAAGGTCAGCAACCTGGCGCAGATGCTACCGCACGCGCTTGGTGAGATTCTTCTCGTCAATGACAGCGATATCCTCGTCTCTCCGCACTATCTTGCGCGCGTTGTCGCTGGCTTTACGTCGCGCTCAAACAAAAGAGTCGGCATGGTGACCACGCCTTATCTTGGTGCGTCGGCCAAGGGCCACGGTCTTCTCTCGCGCATCGAGGCGCTTGGTATAGCGACGGAGTTTTTCCCCAGCGTGCTCACAGCGCGCATGCTGGAGGGCGGTCTGCGCTTCGGCCTGGGGTCGACGCTGGCCATGCCGCGTGAAGTGCTGGAGCAGATCGGCGGCTTCGCTCCTCTTGCCGAGCATCTGGCGGATGACTATGAACTTGGTGCGCGCATTTATCGTGCAGGCTATGCGGTAGAGCTTGTGCCGGAGATTGTGGAGACGACGGTTCCGCGCTACACGCTGCGCGGCTTCTGCGATCATCAGCTGCGCTGGATGCGCTCTGTGCGCGATTCGCGCCGCGCTGGATACCTCGGCGTCGCCGTTACGTATGTGATCGCCTGGGCGCTGGCAACGTGTGTTGCCAGCGGCTTTGAGCTTTGGAGCTTTACATTACTTTCTATCGCCGTGCTTGCGCGCGTGGCGGTGGCGCTTTCGATTGGTGTCGGTATTCTGCGCGATGAGCAGGTGCTGCGCGACATCTGGCTGCTGCCGTTGCGTGACTGCGTTGGTCTTCTGCTGTGGGCGTGGAGCTATGCGGGAGATACGGTCGTCTGGCGCGGCGAGCGTTTCCATCTCCGCCGGGGCATCCTGCACAGGAGCTAGGCGATGGATCGGGCAATGTGCCAAAGGCGCATTGGATCGTGCTTTGCGCGATGACAAAAGCAGATCTCTCCGCTCACGCTTCGCGTTCGGTCGAGATGACGAAGATTTTGGGTCGAGATGACGAAGATTTTGGGTACGAGAGGGCGAAGATTTTGGCCGTATTGATCACGGGCGCTCGATCGCATCCCATTCTTTGGACCGTGCTGCTCTGCTAGCATCCACTTCATGGCGGAACGTCATCCAGCCCGCACGCGCAAGCCGCCCTACGACACGGAAGCAGCCGTTGCGCATCTGTCTGCGCGCGATGCGAAGCTCGGTCGCCTTATCGCGCGGGCGGGTGCCTTCACCATGCGCACGGCGGGGCAGCAGTCGCCCTTTGAAGCGCTGACGGAGGCCATCGTCTTCCAGCAGCTGCACGGCAAGGCCGCTGCCACAATCCATCGCCGCCTGATCGAGAGCTTTCACCCCGTCTGCGGGATAGGACTTCACCCTTCGCCGGAGCATCTTCTGGAGTGCCCCAACGAGCAGTTGCGCGGCGCGGGACTTTCGCACAACAAGGCGCTCGCTCTCCGCGATGTTGCCGCGAAGACGATCGACGGTACGGTGCCGACTCTCGCGAGAATCCGCCGCATGGACGACGAGGCCATCATCGAGCACCTGACGCAGGTGCGAGGCATCGGCCGATGGACGGTGGAGATGATGCTGATCTTCCGGTTGGGCCGCCCCGATGTGTTGCCGGTAGACGACTATGCCGTGCGCAAGGGATTTGCTCTTACATTTCTTGGCCTTAAGCCGACAGATAAGGTGGTTCCACGCGATCTTCCCAAGGTCGCCGTCATGGAAAAGCGCGCGGAGAAGTGGCGTCCCTTCCGATCCGTGGCAAGCTGGTATATGTGGCGTGCCTGCGATCTGGCAGCAGGCAAACCACTGCAACCGAAATGAATCTGAAGCTTGAGAACCCCTGCACCGCTTGTTTTGCTTCCGCTGCCTTACTTTCCGCTCCGTATTGCATGAGGACAGATGGCACGTACACGTCGATTGAAATCCCGCGCTGATGTCTCCCCCGCCGCAGTGGGTGAGCGCTACGTTTGTATTCACGGTCACTTTTACCAACCGCCCCGCGAGAATCCCTGGCTTGAGACAGTAGAGTCACA
>JAHFTZ010000157.1 GCA_023265355.1 Terriglobus sp. | reverse complement strand
CGGCCAGCTTCTGCAGTGTCCACGGATGCCCGGGGTCGTCGTGCATGCAGGTGATAGCTGCGCGCATCTGTGCATCGGCCAGGGCGAAGAGCCAGCCGACGCCACCCTTCGCTCAGTCCGCAAGGTGCAGACGCAGAGCCTGCACCAGCATCATGTAAGCCAGCTGCTGCGCAATCAAAGAGCTGCCCGGCTGCGGGTTGCGCACCTCTTCCTTCATCCGCTCCAGCGACCAGCGCATTGTCGCCTTGTCCGACTCCTTGCGAATGTGCACAATGGGCGGCAGCGCCTTCAGCAGAATCTCCGCGTGACTACCAGTGAGAACGAAGTAGCCACCGACGATGTACCACTCCCTTCCCTCCCTTCCGGAGCTCTCAAACTTCCGCTCCGCAAGAAAGGTATGAAAGTCCATGGGCGTAAGCGAGAGATCGGTCGCCAGGCGGAAGGGCAGCCCGCGCGGCAGAAGAAAACAGTCTCCGGCCTTCAGCAGCACAGGTTCAGGAACGCCTTCGACCGTGAGCCAGCATTGGCCGGAGAGCACCGCATAGCACTTGATGCCCGGATGCTTCGGCCACTGGACGGACAGCTCTCCATCCACCGCAAACCCGCCCGCGCCATAGCTCTGCGGCTTCAGCAGAGACAACACATCGGAGAGTGGGTCCATGAGACCTTCCACCTTGTTCATGAGACCTCCGGACGATCAAACCAAAAATGCGGACTTTCAGTATAGATCGTACGCCTCGCCGCTCCCATCTACCTATGCAAGGGCGCAAACGCAAACTTCCGCGAACGAAAAGATCCTGTCCTCAACTTGAAGTGAAGGAGATTCATCATGCGTATCTTTCTTACCGGCGCAACCGGCTTTATCGGCTCCGCCCTCATCCCGGAGTTCCTCCAGGCAGGCCATCAGGTACTCGGTCTTACCCGGTCGGAGGCGGGAGCACAGGCCCTCCTCGCCGCCGGAGCCGAAGCGCATCGCGGCAATCTCGAAGACCTGGAGAGCCTGCGCAGCGGCGCAGCCAACTCGGATGGCGTCATCCACTGCGGCTTCAGCCACGACGACTTCTCAAAGTTCATGGAGAACTGCGAGAACGACAAGCGCGCCATCGAAGCCCTCGGCTCCGTGCTCATCGGCTCAAACCGGCCTCTGCTCATCACCTCCGGAACGGGCATGGGAAACGCCGCTCCCGGCGAACCCGCAACGGAAGACCACTTCGATCCCAACCACCCAAATCCCCGTAGAGCGTCGGAGCTTGCAGGAGCCTCCTTGCTCGAACGTGGCGTCAACGTCTCCGTGGTGCGCCTTCCCCAGGTCCACGACCCGGTCAAGCAAGGCCTCATCACATACAGCGTGGCCGTGGCGCGGGAGAAGGGTGTTTCGGCTTACGTCGGTGATGGCCTCAATCGCTGGCCTGCGGTGCACGTCCTCGATGCGGCCCGCGTCTACAGGCTGGCGTTGGAGAAGCAGAAAGCAGGCAGCCGATACCACGCCGTCGCGGAAGAGGGCGTCTCCGCCCGTGAGATCGCCGAGGTCCTTGGCCGAGGCCTGAAGGTGCCCGTCGTCAGCCTCCCCGCCGAAGAGGCATCAGCCCACTTCGGCTGGCTTGGGATGTTTGCGGGCTTCGATATGCCAGCATCCAGCGCTCTGACACAGCAGCGACTGAACTGGCACCCGACAGGCCCTGGGCTGATCTCCGATCTCGAAAAGATGGACTACTTCCCCGCCTGAAGCTACGGCATACCCGCGGCTCTCCGGGGCCGCGGTATGCCATCCCCGGGAATCTACGACGTGACGAACACGCCGTGACAGGACTCTAGATGAGGCTCCGATCAAAGCTACCTGTCCTGACTGGCAGTATTAGGGCCCGCCGCTCCATGCGGCATACTGAAGTAATGGCAAACATTGCAATCATCGGCGTAGGAGCCATCGGTAGCACCCTTGCTGCGGCCCTTCAGCAAACCGGCCGCCACGAACTCCTTCTCTGCACGCGCCGCGCGCTCACGCATCCTGGAGTGGAAACACCTTCCGGCACCGTCGAGATACACGCTTTGAACCTCACTCATCCAAATCAGTCCCTGCACGAAGGCTGGACCGCCGACTGGATCCTCGTCGTCACCAAGACCTATGCCACAGAGGCCGCAGCCGACTGGTTCCCTCTGCTCCTTTCGCCGAAGACGAAGGTGGCCATCCTGCAGAACGGCGTCGAACACCGCGACCGCTTCCCCGATCTCGCCCAGGACAGAATCGTTCCCGTCATCGCGCAGCATCCCGCCGAACGCAAGCCCGATGGCGACATCCTGCAGCGAGGCCCCATCTCACTCGACGTAGAAAACACGGTTGCCGCCCAGGCCTTCGCCGACCTCTTCTCTCCCGGAGAAGTCCGGACCCACGAAGACTTTCTCTCCATCGCCTGGCGCAAGCTCTGCGTCAACGCCGCCGGTGCCGTCTCAGCTCTCACGCTGCGCCCCGTAGCTGTGCTCCATCAGGCCGCTCCCGCGCGCCTGGCAAAAGATCTGGCGGAAGAGTGCGCCGCAGTCGGTCGTGCCGAAGGTGCAAACCTCCCCGAAGACATGGGCCAGCAGGTGCTCGACTTCTACTCCGCCGTCTCGCCCGACTCCATCAACTCGCTCCTCGCCGACCGCCAGGCAGGCCGCCCCATGGAGAGCGACGCGCGCAACGGCGTCATCGTCCGTCTTGGAGAAAAACACGGCATCGCCACACCCCTGAATCGCATGGCCGTCACCCTGCTCGAAGCGAAGTAGAGAAACCACAAAACCGGGTGCCCCATACATCGCGCTCTTTGCGATGTGTGGGTATTCGCGCAAAGCGCGAACCGTTTCAAAAGCAGATACCCTTCGCCGCGCTGCGAGACAACTTCAAACAACCAATAACCCTTTGTCATCCCGTAACGAAGTGGAGGGATCTGCTTTTCTACACCAGCCACCGGCCACCCCCCAGCCGGTCAGTTCTCGATCCGATGGATGGGCCTATTGAAACGATTAAAAATGAATTCAATCTGGTTAAGGTTGTTTACGCTCAATGCAAATAATTTCCCGAGCGCGAGCGCCTCTCCCTCCGTCTATCCTGCAGAACCTTGAGACTCGGATGACGACAACTTATACGACCCGCACCTCGCTATGGAACGGCCTCGCTCGCGTGCTTGCAGCCGTCGCTCTCCTATTCGCCACCGCGACCACTCTCGCGCAATCGGATACTCTGCCGCCTACAACCCCGTCCGGAAAGCCACTCGCGTTTACTATCGTCTCCATCAAACGGCATGGCAACGCTGCTGGAGGAAGAAAGGAGGGCTGTTCCGTCGACACCTGCCACTTCGTCGATCGGCCGCTGCTTTCGTTCATCATGGTTGCATACAATCTCTCCCAGAAACCCGTCGTTGGCGATCCCTTGCCCGGGGACGCGGACCTCTTCGACCTCGATGCCAAAATCGATCCCGCCGATCTGCCAGCCGCTCCTCTCTCCTCCCGCCAACTCGCCGATATGTTGCAACCCGTTCTCGCCGACCGCTTCCAACTTCGCGTTCACCACGAGACACACGCCCGTCCCGTCTACAACATCGTCCTCGCAAAAGGAGGCTTGAAGTTGAAGGAATCTGTGCCCACCGCTCCCGGCACGCCTCTCGGAAGTTGTTATCACACGTCCGTGGGCAACGGCTTACGCGTGGAACACAATTGCACCATGAATGACGTCAGAAACATCCTTGAAGGCCCCTCGGGACGCTATCTCGTCGATAAGACCGGCCTCACGGGACGTTACGATTTCGAACTCCACTGGACACCCGACGATACGCCGACCGATTCGCAGTTCGCCGGTGGCCCATCCATCTTTACCGCCGTGCAGGAGCAGCTTGGGCTCAGACTCGAACCCGCTAATGCCCCCGTCGATGTCCTCGTCATCGACTCCGTACAGCCACCCACTTCCAACTGACTGAGCGCTAACGCCTGCATAAGCGCGGCCCTGCCCGGCGTGGAGGTGCCGCGAGGGAATCGAGGGCCACGCAGCCCTACGAGAAATCCAGCATCACCTCATCCACATAGCACCATCCCCACGTCTCCCCCGGTTCCAGCGAGCGGATGATGGGGTGCTTTGTGTGATGGAAGTGCTTGGTCGCGTGCTTGTTCTTCGAGTCGTCGCAGCAGCCCACATGCCCGCACTCTTCGCACAGGCGGAGATGCACCCAGCTGTCGCCCATCTTCAGGCACTCTTCACAACCCTTGGTATGGGGCTTCGGTTCTGTAATTGTCTCTAAATGGCTGCAGCTCTTCATGCGCACTCTCCTCTCGCTCGCATCCTACTCCACATGAGCAAATTACAAGCTGTCCTGTGCGATGTCGACGGGACCCTGATCGACTCCAACGCCGCGCACGCCGAAGCATGGAGGAAGACCCTCGGCCACTTCGGCATCCACGTTGGCTTCGACGAGCTACTGCACCAGATCGGCAAGGGCGGCGACAAGATCATCCCCCAGTACGTTCCCGCGCACGATCTCGAACGCCTGGAAACACGCATCAAGGAACATCGCACCAGTCTCTTCCATCGCGACTATCTTCCCTCCCTACAGCCGCTACCCCATGCGCGCGATCTGCTCGTCCGCATGAAGGAACAAGGCCTCCGCATCGCTGTCGCTTCCTCGACAGACAAAGAAGACCTCGCGGCCTACAAGAAGATCGCGAAGATCGAAGACCTCACCGAAGGCGACACAACCTCCGCCGACGCCAGCGGCTCCAAGCCCGATCCCGACATCTTCCAGGCCGCCCTGGGCAAGCTCGGCCTCAGCGCGGACCACTGCATCGCTCTGGGCGATACCCCCTACGACATCGAAGCCGCAGGCAAAGCAGGCGTTCCCACCATCGCCGTCTGCTCCGGCGGTTGGACACGCGAAGAGCTCTCCGGCGCCATCGCCATATATGAAGACGTTGCCGATCTCTATCGCAACTACGACAGCTCTCCGCTCGCCCAATGAAGATTGCCCTGCAGGTAAAACCTGCGCACCGCAAACAGGTCCTGGACGATCAACGCCATCTCAAGATGGCCTCATCCGCCCACGCCTACGTGCGCGGCAATACGATCCGCTTCTACGACTGGCTCTCCAAGGGCAACGCGCCCGCCTCGCTTCCCTCCGGTCCGCCCATCTGGATCTGCGGCGACTGTCACATCGGTAATCTCGGTCCCGTCGCAAACCTCGACGGCCGCGTGGAGATCCAGATTCGCGATCTCGATCAGACCGTCATCGGCAATCCCGCGCATGACCTTCTCCGCCTCGGCCTCTCGCTCGCCATGGCAGCACGCTCCTCCGACCTTCCCGGCGTCACCACAGCGTTCATGCTGGAGGCGATGATCGATGGCTATCTCGGCGAACTCTCTTCGCGCCGCAAAGAGCAGGACGTGAACCAGATCGCGCCCATCCAAAAGGTGATGCAGGAGGCCTTCAATCGCAAGTGGAAGCATCTTGCGGAAGAGCGCATCGAAGATGTCACGCCCACGATCCCTCTGGGCAAGCGCTTCTGGTCCCTCACCGAAGACGAGCGCGAACATCTGCGCAAGTTCTTCGAAGGCGAGAGAGCGCGCAAGCTCGTCCAATGCCTGCACCAGGCCGACGAAGGCCAACCCATCCGCATGCTCGACGCGGCCTACTGGATGAAGGGCTGCTCGTCGCTCGGTCGTCTGCGCTACGCCGTCCTTGTAGGCGTAGGCAAAAAGAACCGCCACGGCTTCCGCATGATCGACATCAAGGAAGCCACACGTGCCGCCGCACCCACCGCACCCAACGTCGACATGCCCACCAACAACGCCGAACGCGTCGTCTGCGGTGCGTTGGCTCTCTCACCCTTCCTCGGCGCGCGCATGCTGCCCTCCACCTTCGCCGGTCGCCAGGTCGTCGCGCGTGAACTGCGTCCGCAGGATCTGAAGTTCGAACTCGCCCCGCTCACGCAACAGGAAGCCATTCTCTCCGCGCGTCTCTTCGCCTCCGTCGTTGGCAAAGCCCACGCCCGCCAGATGTCTCCTGACATTCGCAGGGCGTGGGCCAAGCAGCTCAAAAGCCGCCACAGCCGCGGCCTGGAAGCCCCCGGCTGGCTCTGGACCTCCGTCGTCTCGCTCGTAGCCGACCACGAAGCCAGCTACCTCGAACACTGCCGCCAGTACGCACTCAGCCGCGTAGGCTAATCGCGTTCTCTTTGCAG
>JAHFTZ010000156.1 GCA_023265355.1 Terriglobus sp. | reverse complement strand
TCACGGGAACCGGCGTCAGCCCCACCGCCATCGGCACCGTCATCGGTGTCACCAAGGCGTACGTCACCCGCGTCGGCGAAGGCCCATTCCCTACAGAGGACATGACCCAGTACGGCGAGGAGCTTCGCGAGCGCGGCCAGGAGTACGGCGCGACCACCGGACGTCCACGCCGTTGCGGCTGGCTCGATCTGCCCCTCCTCCGCTACAGCAACATGGTCAACGGAACTGAGTGGCTGGTGATTACCAAGCTCGATGTTCTGGATTCCATGGACGAGATTCCGGTCTGCACCTCCTATGAGATCGACGGCAAGATCACGGACCTCATCCCTGCCGATGTACGCGGATTCGAGTCCATCGTGCCCATCTACACCAAGCTTCCGGGGTGGAAGACCTCCACAGAGGGCATCACCGCGTTCGACAAGCTTCCCCAGGCGGCGCAGGATTACCTGCGATTCCTGGAGCGGGAGTCCCGCGCGAAGATCGGTATGGTCTCCACCGGCCCGGATCGGGAACAGACCATCACCATGCCAGACTTTACTGCAGCAATCGGATAGGCTGAAGACCATGGTGACGTTTACGGTTCGAATGAAGTTTGCAAGTGAAGACCACGACGAGGTCGAGCGTGTCTTGCGGGCACTGACCGCTGAGACACGCAAAGAACCCGGCTGCGTCAGCTATATCTGCCACTTCGTGGACGGAGACGCCGAAACAGTCTTTATCTACGAGCAATATCGCGACCAGGCAGCCGTAGAGGCACATCGCCAGTCGCCTCATTTTGAAAAGTACGCCGTGGGTGGTCTCTACCAGAGGATGAAACTTCGCGAGATTGAAAACCTCGCCGCTGTCTCCTAAAGCAGGCCGCTTCCAAGCGCCGAAAGGGCATCTTAATCCCAGAGATGTTCTACGATTTTGACGAGAGCACTTTTGCTTCGCTAGTATCCCGGATACTGATGGCAAGGTTTTTTCATCGACGAGCATGGCTTACCGCGGCAGCAGCCATGCTGCTGATCGCCGTACCGGCGCACGCGCTTCTGACCCATGGAAAAGGCGGTCGTAAGAAGAGCGACACCAGGGCCATCCAGGCATTGGAAAGCCAATGGAACGCCGCTCTGATGCATGGAGATGCGGCTGCCATGTCGCCGATCCTTGCCGATGATTTTCTTGGCGTTTCAGCGAATGGAACGCTCACAGACAAAGCCCAGTACCTGAAGCGCGTCTCGGCTGGCCGGTACGTCTTTAGAAAAATCGACGTGGAAGAGTCAAAGACACGTCTGCATGACGACACGGCCATCGTCGTCACCCTGGCTGAGATCGAGGCAACCATGGAAGGCATTGAACTGGCTGGAAAGTATCGCTATACGCGCGTCTATCGCCGCATCCCAACCGGAGGCTGGAAGTTGATCAACTTTGAAGCGACACGCGTCTCCGGAGCGGGTGAAGGAGATCTGCGCGGTGGAGTCCCCATCAAGACACCACCAACGCATTAAAAACAAAGAGCCTCGGCCGAGGCCGAGGCTCATTTCGTTATGGGGAATCCGCTAAGCAATGCGTTGGTTGAGAGTCATGGAGCCGCTCAGGCGCTGCGTCGGCATACGCTGGGCTGGCATGTTGAGTCCAAGCAAACGACGTCCCAAAGACCGGGTCATACCGGTGATGTGGGCGTCTTCGCCTTCCATCTGAGCAATAGCCAAAAGATTGAATGGCTTGAGTGAGGCAGCAGGCATCGCTACCCCGGGAGCGTTTGTCTGGGCGAATTCTGAGTTCCGCTTTATTTTCCGCATGTGGTGCTCCTAGCATCATGGAACGCATAACGAGAGGTAGATCTTCCCCGACAGCGCGAGTCATCAATTGATTGTGCTTCGGGCGCGGCTGAAGTCTCAGTTCCCAGCCACTGAGCAATAGGATGGCACTTTTGGGGGGTAAAGTTGTCCCCCTTTTTACCTACCTGGTGTCGGCGATTGCCCGCCGCAGGCGCTTCCAGGTGATGTCCAGCGTCTCGGGAAGAACGCGCGTCTCCGCGATGACGGACATGAAGTTTGAATCCCCTACCCAGCGTGGAAGTACGTGCATGTGGATATGTTCCGCCACGCCCGCACCGGCTGCCTCCCCCAGGTTCATACCAAGATTGATGCCATTCGGATGGTAAGTCGCTCGGAGCGCCGTCTCCGCCCTCTGCGTCAGGCGTATCATCTCCTCTGCCGCCGCGACGGGAAGCGCCGCCAACGACTGCAGATGCTGGTACGGAATCACCATCAGGTGGCCGCTGCTGTAAGGAAAGGCGTTCAGGACAAGATAGCAAAACTCCGCGCGGAGCAGGATGTGGCCGGGGGCCTCGGCATCTTCGGGGGCCAGGCCCTGCTCAATCGCCCAGTTGGCGGAGGCGATCAGGTTGCAGAAGACGCAGCCACAGTCTCCGGGCCAGGCCGCCAGAGTCCCTGGAACACCCTTCCGTCCGGCCGGTCCGCTGTCCGTAATGTACGCGTACCGCCACGGCGTCCAGAGCCTGTCCATGACCTACTTCCGCTTCCAGGAGACGCCGTCTTTGCCGTCCTCGATCAGAATGCCCTTTTCGGCGAGTTCCTTGCGGATCGCGTCGGCGCGGGCGAAGTTCCGCTGCTTCTTGGCGAGGGTGCGCTCGTCCACCAGCTTCTGGATCTCCTCTTCCGAAAAACTTGAGGAGGCGACAAGTTCCGGAGCGGCTTCGCCCAGGCGACCCTCGGCTTCGGCCCATGCCAGGGCATCGCGCGTCACACGCTGATCGCGATCGGTCAGGACATCGAAGACGGAGTCGAAGCGGGCAAGGAGATCGCGGATCGAGGCCACGTTTCCAGCGAGGAGAGTGCCGGTATCCGCGGCGGAGTTGGCGGCGCGCACCAGGTCGAAGATCGCGGCGCGGGCCTCTGCCGTGTTCAGGTCATTCGAAAGGGCCGCGTCGAAGAGACGCTGTTTTTCTACCGTAAGCGCAGCGAGACCGGCATCTTCTCCGGCGGCAAACTCGGTCTTGTCCAGACGCCGCGCGAAGGTACGCAGACGGTCGATGGCGTTGGCTGACTCCGTCAGCCCCTCAAAGGTGAAGTTCATCTGGTGGCGATATGGCACCGAAAGCAGCAGGAAACGAATCGCGGAGGCGCGATAGCCCTTCAGCAGAAGGTCGCGGAGGGTATAGAAGTTCCCCTCCGACTTCGACATCTTCTTGCCTTCGACCAGAAGAAAACGGACGTGAAACCAGTGCTTTGCCAGCGGCACGTGTGAAGCCGCTTCGGACTGCGCAATCTCGTTCTCATGGTGCGGAAACGTCAGATCTTCGCCACCAGCATGCAGATCGAAGGTCGGTCCGAGATGTTTCATCGCCATGGCGGAGCACTCGATATGCCAGCCCGGGCGACCGACGCCGAGCGACGTATCCCAGCTATGCTCGTTCGGTTTCACGGCCTTCCAGAGAGCGAAGTCGCGGGCTGCGTCCTTCTCGTACTCGTCCACATCGACGCGCGCGCCGTCTTCGATTCCGTCAAAATCTTTTTTAGAGAGCTTTCCATAATCCGGAAAACGTGCAATCCGGAAGTACCAGGAGCCGTCTTCCGTCTTGTACGCAATGTCCTCGGAGGCGAGCTTCTCAATCAGCGTCACCATGTCGCCGATGTTCTCCGTCGCACGCGCGATGATCTCCGGGCGCTGCACGCCGAGGGCGTCCATATCTTCAAAAAACGCGCGCTCAAACTTGGCCGTGTACTCGCCAATGGGCATGTTGGCCGCAGCGGCGTTGCGGATGATCTTGTCATCTACGTCGGTTACGTTCATCACGTGCTTCAGCTTCATACCCTTCAGGGCGGCGAAGCGGCGAAGAACGTCGACGTGCAGAAAGGTGCGGAAGTTGCCGATGTGGCCGTAGTCGTAGACGGTCGGACCGCAACAGTACATGCGCAGTTCGTTGTCGTGCTGCGGCACAAGCGCTTCCACGCGGCCGCCCAGGGTGTTGAAGAGGTCGATTGCCATCCGGTGTTGCTTACCCTCAAGACTTGCGCGCGTGCCGGAAGGTTTCCCTGCAAAAAGATCGTTGCCGCCGCAGTACTGTGCCTATTGGTGATTTTAGCCCACGAAAACTATCCGAGACGCTGCTGCGGCGCGGCATTCAACCCGGAAGCCGCAAAATCGCCCGCAACAAAGCGTGGCCACGCCGCTGCCGCAATCATCGCCGCGTTATCCGTGGAGAGGGCAAGTTCTGGGAAGTGTACGGCGATGCCCTTTTCCGCAGCGACCGACGTCATCGTGGAGCGAAGCTCGCGATTCGCCGCGACCCCTCCCGAAATCAGAATCGTCCGCACGCCAAAATGATCCGCTGCCCGCAGCGCCTGCTTCACCAGATTGCCTACGACGGCGTTCTGAAAGCTCGCCAGCAGATCGAGCGTCTGCTCGTCCAGGCGCGACGCAGCCTCCGCTGGCTTCAGGTGAGCGAACTCGGCCCGACGCGCGTCGATGGCAGGCTTCATCCCATGGGTCTCGACGTACCGCAGGACGGCAGTCTTGATCCCGGAGAAAGAAAAATCGAAGGTAGGCTCGGCGTCCGGATCGGCCCCACGATGCTTGATCTCTGCAAATCGAAACGGCACGGCCTTCGAGTTCCCGTGAAGCGCAAGCGTGTCGATCCACGGCCCACCGGGGTAACCCAGCCCAAGAAGCTTCGCCACCTTATCATAGGCCTCGCCCGCCGCATCGTCCACCGTTCGGCCCACGTTGCGATAATGCCAGATGCCGCCGCGCTGCTCAGCCAGATACAGATGCGTGTGGCCGCCCGAAACTACCAGCGCCAGCACGCGCTCCGCGCCCTCCGACTCGCCGATCTGCTGCATAAGCACGGCGTGGATGTGGCCTTCGAGATGGTTGACCGCCACCAGCGGCTTGTCGAGCGCGAAAGCGAGCGACTTCGCAAAGGAGATACCCACCAACAGAGCGCCCGCCAGCCCCGGCCCGGAGGTGACGGCAATCGCATCTAAATCCGCGTATGCAACCCCAGCCTTGGCCATGGCCTCCCGGACCACCGGTGTGATGTTGCGAAGATGCTCCCGCGACGCCAGCTCCGGCACGACGCCGCCATAAAGCGCATGCATCTGCATCTGCGAAGCCACGACATTGGAAAGCACTTCCCTGCCGCCGCGCACCACGGACGCCGCAGTCTCGTCGCAAGAGCTTTCAATGCCGAGAATGAGTCCGCCGGGGCGCATCTGACTATAGTAGTGGACGGAATGAGTACAGTAAGTCAGCAGGTCAGCGAGTCAGCAAGTCAGCAGAAAGCCGCTCTGCGTGTCGTCGAGAGGCTGCGTGGGGCAGGGTTCCTCGCCTATTTTGTCGGAGGATGCGTGCGCGATCTCCTCATGGGCCACGATCCCAAGGACTACGACGTCGCCACGAACGCGCGTCCCGATGCCGTGATAAAACTCTTCCGCCGGACCTTCCCCGTCGGCGCGCACTTCGGCGTGGTGATCGTCTGCGACGACGACGGCTCGCAAACCGAGGTGGCAACCTTTCGAGCCGACGGAGCCTACGAAGACGGACGCCGTCCCACCGAGGTACGCTACGCCGACACGCCGCAGGTCGACGTACTGCGGCGCGACTTCACCATCAACGGCATGATGATGGACCCCGTATCGGGCGAGGTGCTGGATTTCGTCGGCGGACGCGACGATCTCGAAGCCAAAATCCTCAGCGCCATCGGCACACCGCAGGTCCGTTTCGAAGAGGACAAGCTCCGCATGCTGCGCGCCGTGCGGTTCGCAGCGCGCTTCGGCTTCACCCTCGAACCACGCACGCTGCAGGCGATCCAGGCACAGGCCTCCACCATCGGCCAGGTCAGCAACGAGCGCGTCCGCGACGAACTGACGCGCATGTTGACGGAAGGACACGCACGGCGCGCCTTTGAACTGCTTGACGAAACCGGCCTGCTGCAGGAGGTTCTTCCCGAAGTAGCAAAGATGAAGGGCGTGCAACAGCCGCCGCAGTTTCATCCAGAAGGCGACGTCTGGGTGCATACGCTTCTGTTGCTGGAAAAGCTGCAGGCAGGATGCTCCATGGAACTGGGATGGGCCGCCCTTCTGCACGACGTTGGCAAACCGCCCACCTTCCGCGCGCCCGATCCCACGCACGCCAAGCCCCGCATCCGCTTCGACGGCCACGCAGAGATTGCCACCACCATGGCCCGCGCCAT